>CAMBOY010000150.1 GCA_945869245.1 Hydrogenophaga intermedia | reverse complement strand
AGCAGCGCATACCACTGAGCGTGGAATGGGACGACGCCGACGACAGCGCTGTGCACGCCGTGGCCTACAACCGCTTGGGCCAAGCGGTGGCCACCGGCCGCCTGCTGGCGCCCGAACCCGGCGTGGCCAAAATTGGCCGCATGGCGGTGCACCGGTTTTTGCGCGGCAGCGGCGCCGGCCGCGCGGTGCTGCTGGCCCTGATGCAGGCCGCCCGCGAACGCGGCGACACCAGCGTGGTGCTCAGCGCCCAGCGCACGGCCGTGGGCTTTTACGAGCGCCTGGGCTTTGTGGCCGATGGGGCACCGTTCACCGAGGCGGGCATTGCGCATCAGGCGATGCGCTGTGGTTTGTGATCTGGCTGCTGGTGCGCTCAATGCTGCCACCTACCCATCGCGACGATCTTGCGGTCGGCGCTTGGCTGTTGATTCCGTCCCTAAATAAAGAAGCGGTGACCTTTGAACGAAAACCCTGATACTGTCACTTTGGAGGGGAGCGTATGGCAAACAAATGTGTGTGGTTGGCAGGTGTTATGGCCTTGGGTATGACCTGCGGTGCGGCCGTTGGCCAGACGCTAGCGGCCCCAGCCAAGGCGTTGGACACGGTCGAGGTGTTCGAAAAAGTGTGTCTGAACACCGCTTTGTCGTCAGACAAGGCGGCCGCTGCGGCGAAAACCTTAGGCATCGATCTGGCAACCCATGTGGAAGAGTCCGTGACCATCACCCTGGGGGCCGACGTCACCTTTGGGCTTTGGGTTCTGATGGTGCCGGGCCAGATATGTTCGGTGGCCACGCCGTCGCACAACGCAGCCGGGCTAACCGATCGGTTTCTGACGACCATTGGCCAACGCGCCGGTTCAGCCCCCGCTGGGCCCACACCGTTCAAAGCGACGGTCGACGGGCGGGTGTATGTGTTTCATTGGCAGCATGACAAAGGCATGGACCTGCTGTTGATGGGTCAACCCAGCGACTGACGGATGGGACCGCTGGCCGCGCCGCCCCACACCGGCTCCACACTGTCCACCCGATGTGTCCACTCCTGCAAGACCAGTTCCCACCCATCTCCACGCCGCCGCACAGCGGCCACCAGCGAGCTGCGGGTGCCGTAGCGCCGCTCTGGCCAGTGCACAAAGGCCGATGACAGCTGCTGTTCGGCCTCGGGCGGCAGGCCGGTGTCGGGCCAGGTGGTGCTGGTGTCGCGGCTGGCCAGGGCGTGTGTGAGGTTGGGCGATGTGTGTGGCTTGGGCTGGGCCAGCGCGTGTTCCACAGCGGCCATCAACCACTGGCTTTTGGGCCAGGGGGTGTTGAGGCTGGCATTGCTTAAGCTGCCCAGTCCGGGCGCCACGGCCTGTGTGTGCCAGCCCACCGGGGCGTGGGCGCTGTGGCGGCGGTGTGGGTCGGCCGGGTGGCGGTTGCTGCACCAGTGCCAGGGGCCGTCGCGCCAGTTGCCCAGCACCAGGTTAAAGCCACCGTAGTCGGCGGGGTTCAGCTCGGCTTGCAGTTGCTGCACCGAGATGTCGCTGGCCAGCCAGCGGGTGACCAGTTCACCCCGGCTGCGGGGTGCGGCGGGCATGTGGGCTTCGCGCACATTGGTGAGGAAGGCTAGGCGACCGCCTTCGCCAAAGCCCATCCAGGTGCCGCCGTCGCGCGCGTCTTGCCCGGCCCAGAAAGGCGTGCCGCCGTGGTCGGTCCAGCGCCGCAGGGGCAGGGTGGGGCGGTCCCAGGCTTCGTCGCGGTTGGCCGCGATCAGCAAGGGCAGGTCGTCGCGCGCCTGCAGCGCCCAGGCGATCAGGCACATGGCGGGCGCGGTCGGCGTTCAGATGTCGTCGAGCAGCGCATAGGGCAGGGTGCCCAGGCGCAGCTCGGGGCCGCTGGCTGCGCCGGCGTGCAGGCTGCCGCTGTGGGGGCTGGCAAGGGTGAGCGAGGCCAGCGCGTCCCAGCCGCCCGTGGGCGCGGGGGCGGCCAGGGCCACGGTGCCGCAGGCTTGCTCGGCGTCGGCGCTGTGAAACACTTCTTGGCCAGCGGCCAGGGGCTCGGCGCTGTGCAGCACAAAGGCGCGGCGCTTCAAGGTGCCGCGAAACTGGCTGCGCGCCACCACCTCTTGGCCGGGGTAGCAGCCTTTTTTGAAGTTGACGCCACCCACCGATTCGTAATTGAGCATTTGCGGCACAAAGGCGTCGGTGGTGGCGGCCAGCACCGGGGCAATGCCGGACTGCACCTCCAGCCAGCGCCAGGTGTCGGTGCTGAGCGCAGCGCCCGCCGGGGCCGCGCTGCCCACGGGCGCCAGCCACAGCGCACGGGCCACACCGGCGCCGGGGTACAGGCGCACCACCTGGGCGTCGCCCTGGCGCAGCTGCTGCCAGGGTGGGGCGGGCAGGTCGGCGGGCACGGCCGCGCCGCACAGGCCACGCAGTTCGAATTCGCCGCTGGCGTCGCTGAGCTTGGCTTTGGCGCGCAACACAAACATCTGCAGGCGCTTGAGGGTGGCGGGCAGCAGCTCGCGCTCCAGCACCAGCAGCACCTCGTCGTGGCTGCGTTTGCAGCCGACAAAGCTGGCCAGCAGCCGGCCTTTGGCCGAGCAAAAGCCGGCCAGCCGGGCTTCGGACAGGCCCAGCAGCGAAAAGTCTTGGGTCAGTTGGCCGTGCAAAAACTTGGCGGCCTCTTCGCCGCGCGCGGCGATCACGCCCAAATGGGGCAAGGGGCAAACGCCGTCAAAGGCCTGGGGAGCGGTGGTCTCGGTCATGGGCTGAATTATGATGCCCGGTCGCCGCCCGCACCCCGGGCGCTCACTGGGCAACCCTGGCGCGCCGGGGCTTTTTCGGGCTTTTTGGTGGCCTGTGCGGCGGGTTGTGCGTTCCCTCTCTTCCATTTTCTATTTGGCTTGTTCATGCGCTGGTTGATTCGACTGTTGGTGCTGGTGCTGCTGCTGTCTGTGATGGTGGCGGTGGCCGCTGGCGTGTGGTGGTGGCGTTGGCCGCAGCAGCCGGTGGCCTTGCAGGCGGACACGGTGGCGTTTGAGGTCAAGCCCGGCGCGTCGGGTCGGCAGGTGGCTGGGGTGTTGCACCGCGCGGGCGTGGGCCTGTCGCCCGAGGTGGTGGCGCTGTGGCTGCGTCTGTCGGGGCAGGCGCAGCGCATCAAGGCGGGGCATTACGAAATCGAAACCGGCGACACCGCCGCGCGGGTGCTGGACAAGCTGGTGCGCGGCGAACAGGCGCTGGTGTCGGTCACGCTGATCGAGGGCTGGAACCTGCGCCAGGTGGTGGCGGCGCTCAGCGCCTCGCCCCATCTGCGCAACGACCTGCAAGGTGTGCCGCCTGCGCAATGGCCGGGCCAGCTGGGCCTGGCGGTGCCGCATCTGGAGGGGCGTTTGTTGCCCGACACCTACCGGGTGGCCAAAGGCGCGACCGTGTCGTCGGTGGTGCGGGCGGCTGCCAGCGCCATGGAGCGCGAGTTGGCCCAGGTGTGGGCACAGCGCGCGCCCGACACGCCGCTGCGCTCTGCCGAAGAGGCGCTGATTTTGGCCAGCATCATCGAAAAAGAAACCGGCGTGGCCAGCGACCGCCCGCTGGTGGCCGGTGTGTTTGTGAACCGCATGCGCATTGGCATGCGGCTGCAGACAGACCCCACCGTGATTTATGGCCTGGGCGAGCGGTTTGACGGCAATCTGCGCAAGGTGGATTTGCAAACCGACACGCCTTACAACACCTACACCCGCGCCGGCCTGCCGCCCACGCCCATTGCCATGCCGGGGCGCGAATCGCTGCTGGCTGCGGTGCGCCCAGCCGACACCCAGGCCTTTTATTTTGTGGCCCGGGGCGACGGCAGCAGCCAGTTCAGCGTCACGCTGGACGAACACAACGCCGCCGTGCGGCGCTACCAATTGGGCCGCTGAGGGCCACGGAGTTTCATGACACACGGCTTGTTCATCAGCTTTGAAGGCATCGACGGCGCGGGCAAATCGAGCCATATCGACGGCCTGGCCGAGGCGTTTCGCGTCCAGGGCAGGGCGGTGGTGCTGACCCGCGAGCCCGGTGGCACGCCGCTGGCCGAGTCGCTGCGCGGCCTGGTGCTCAACAGCCCGATGGACCCGCTGTGCGAGGCCTTGCTGATGTTCGCCGCCCGGCGCGACCATTTGCTGACCGTGATTGAGCCGGCGCTGGCGCGCGGCGATGTGGTGCTGTGCGACCGCTTCACCGACGCCACTTTTGCTTACCAAGGCCATGGACGCGGCTTTGACCTGACCGTGCTGCAGACGCTGGAGCGTTGGGTGCAGGGCGGCTTGCAGACCAACAGCGATGCGCTGCGCCAACCCGACCTCACCGTGTGGTTTGACGTACCGCCGGCGGTGGCCGCTGCCCGGCTGGCGCAAGCGCGGTCGCCCGATCGGTTTGAAGCCGAATCACAAGCGTTTTTTGAGCGGGTGGCAGCGGGTTATGCGGCGCGTTGCGCCGAGTCGCCCCAGCGCTTTGCCCGCATCAACGCCGACGCACCCCGGCCCGAGGTGTGGGCCCAGGTGCAGGCCGCTTGCACCCAGCGCGGCTGGATCGTCCGAGGCGCCGCATGAGCGCCGACCACACACTCGCGCCCTGGTTGCAGCGGCAACTGGAATCGCTGCTGCACCAGCGCGGCCACGCCTTGCTGCTGACCGGGCCATCGGGCTTGGGGCAATACGAGCTGGGTCTGGCGCTGGCGCGCGCCTGGCTGTGTGACCAGCCCACCCCGCAGGGTGCCTGTGGCCAATGTGAGAGCTGCCACGGTGTGGACGTGCGCACCCACCCCGACCTGTGCGCGCTGATGCCCGAAACCCTGAGCCTGGAGCTGGACTGGCCGCTGGACGAATCGACCCAAAAAGACCTGGACGAGAAAAAGCGCAAACCCAGCAAATGGATTCGGGTAGACGCCGCGCGCCAAGTGGTCGGTTTTGCGCAAATGACGCGTTCGCGCGGATCGACCAAGGTGGTGCTGGTGTATCCAGCCGAGCGCTTGAACGTGGAATCCGCCAACACCTTGCTCAAGACGCTGGAAGAACCGCTGGGCAACTTGCGTTTTGTGCTGGCCACGGGCGCGGCGCACAGCCTGCTGCCCACCATCCGCAGCCGCTGCCAGACCCACGCCCTGCAGTGGCCCGAGGCGAGCGAAGCCCTGGCTTGGCTGGAGCGGCAGGCCCAGGCCCACAGCATCCAAGGCGACGCCGCGCAGCGCGAGGTGTGTCTGGCCGCCGCCGGTGGCCGCCCCAGCGACGCGCTGGCCTGGATGGCCGCCGGCCTGCAGCCCAGCCAATGGCAGGGCATTCCGCAAGCGGTGGCGCGCGGCGACTGGGGCCTGTTGAGCGACTGGGAGCCGGCGCGCCAGCTGACGGTGCTGCAACAGCTCTGCCACGACCTGATGGCCCACGCCAGCGGCGCCGAGCCGCGCTACTTTGCCCCAAGCAGCCTGCCCACCCCGCCGCGCTGGGCGGTTTTGGCCACCTGGGCCAAAGAACTGAGCGAGGCCGCCAAGACGGTGGAACACCCGTACTCCGCCGGCCTGCTGCAAGAAGCCTGGGCCGCGCGTGCGAAATCGCTCTTGGCCAGTCGCACGCCTGAGCGGGCAAGCCGATAAACTAAGCGCATGAGCACACCACCCAGCGCCGCCCAAGGCGGCTCACGCCCCAGCGTCATTCAGCTCTCCATCAAGGAGAAGGCCGCTTTGTACGCCGCCTACATCCCGGCGTTCAAAGAGGGCGGCATTTTTATTCCCACCTCGCGCTCGTATGAGCTGGGCGACGATGTGTATGTGCTGCTCAGCTTGCCCGACGACCCGCAGCGCTATCCCTTGGCAGGCAAAGTGGCCTGGGTCACGCCTCCCAAAGCGCCCGGTGGACGCTCGCAAGGTGTGGGCGTGCGCTTTCCCGCCGACGACAAGTCGTTTGCGCTCAAAGTCAAAATCGAACAGATCTTGGGTGCACTCCTCGCCTCTGACCGTCCGACGCAAACCATTTGACGGTGTCGCCGCCGGCGCCCCTGCTTGCCCATGTACACCGATTCGCACTGCCATCTGAACTTTCCTGAGTTGGTGGGCGACATGCCGGCCATTCTCAACGCCATGCGGCAGGCCCGGGTCGACCGCGCCTTGTGCATCAGCACCACACTGGAAGAATTCGACCAAGTGCACCGCATCGCGCTGGAGCATGAACACATCTGGGCGTCCGCTGGTGTGCACCCGGACAACGAAGGTGTGCAAGAGCCCACACTCGAAGACTTGTTGCAACGCGGGCGCCTGCCCAAGGTGGTGGCCATTGGCGAGACCGGCCTGGACTACTACCGTCTGGGCGAGCGCACCGTGGCCGACATGGCCTGGCAACGCCAGCGCTTTGTGACGCACATCGAGGCGGGCAGGGCGCTCGACTTACCGCTGGTGATCCACACCCGCAGTGCGTCAGACGACACCTTGCGACTGCTGCGCGAGCACGGCGGTTTTGCGGGCGCAGCCGAATCCTTGGCTGTGTCGCGCGGCGTGTTTCACTGCTTCACCGAAACCCGCGAGGTGGCGCGGGCCGCGCTGGATCTGGGCTTTTACATTTCTTTCTCCGGCATCATCACCTTCAAGACCGCACAAGAGTTGCGCGATGTGGTGCGTTTTGTGCCCTTGGACCGCATGCTGATCGAAACCGACAGTCCTTATCTGGCGCCGGTGCCGTATCGGGGCAAAACCAACAACCCTTCTTTTGTGCCGTATGTGGCCCAACAAATCGCCGAGCTGCGCGGCTTGGACTGCGACGCCGTGGGCGCCCTGACGGGCGACAACTTCGACCGTTTGTTTTCGTCGGTGGTGCGGCATGACTGAGGCTTTTGTTGCACGCAGGCGCGGGCTGTCTTGGGCGCTGGCGGCGGCCGCATGCTGGGTCCTTCCGGTGTCGGCCCAAGTGGACGACCGCTATTTCGCGGCAGTGAACCGCGACGATGAGTCGTCGGTGGTGGCGTATGCCTTGCGGGGTGGCGATCTGAACGCGCTGCGCCAGGGCGAACACGCCTTGCTGGTGGCGGCGCGCGAAGGTTCGCTGAAGGTCGGGATGTTTTTGGTGGGTCAGCGCAATGTGTCGGTGGACGTGGCCAATGCCGCAGGCGAAACGCCGCTCATGATGGCTGCGATCAAGGGGCACTTGCCCCTGGTGCGCCGTTTGATCGAGCGTGGGGCGGCCATCAACAAACCCGGATGGACGCCACTGCACTACGCAGCCTCGTATCCGGAGTCAGCGGCCAAAGACATCGTGGCCTTGTTGTTGGAGCACCATGCCTACATCGACGCCGAGTCGCCCAACGGCACAACGCCGCTGATGATGGCCGCGCGGTATGGCCACCGCGACGCAGTCAAGCTGCTGCTTGACGAGGGCGCCGATTTTTCCGTGCGCAACCGCGCGGGCCTGACTGCCGTCGATTTTGCCCGCGCTGCGTCGCGCGACGAGATTGTGCAACTGCTGGCCCAGATGGTGCGCAAGAATCAGCCACGCGGAACCTGGTAACCAGCGCAGGCCTGCGCTGGTTTATTTGTTCGACAAAGATATTCCACAATGTATATTACTAACGTAGGCGGAGTCAAGCACCAAGTGCAACACCGATTTATTGAATTGAGGAGCTGGGTTGATTGAGCTTGTCCAACATGGCCTGGTAGACGCTGATGGGCGGGTAGAAGCCGTGGATGGCGCGCGGGCGGTTGTTGAGCAAGTCGGCAATCGCA
>CAMBOY010000149.1 GCA_945869245.1 Hydrogenophaga intermedia | reverse complement strand
ATGAAGTCGCACGACGACTTTAAGACCAAACTTGAACTGCCGTTCGAGCTGATCGCCGACACCGAAGAAAAAATGTGCCACATGTTCGGCGTGGTCAAAAACAAGATCATGTACGGCAAAAAGGTCAAGGGCATCGAGCGCAGCACCTTTTTGATCGGCCCCGACGGCCTGCTCAAGCAAGAGTGGCGCGGCCTTAAAGTGCCCGGGCATGTCGAAGAAGTGCTCAAGGCGGTCAAAACCCTCAAGAAAACCGGCTGAGCCCAGCCACCGGTTCCCGGTGTGCGGGGCCCAGTGAACACTTGTGTGGGACCGGGTCTACCCGGTAGCCCAGCGGTCATGGGGCTCATGCATAATGGGTCGCATGCAGACAAGCTGTTCCGCTGACACAACTGCCCCACACCCACCAAGCCGCCCGGCCTTCCTGGCGGCTTTTTCTTTTTCTACACGCTGATTCCAAGCCCATGCCGCTGCCACCCGCCCCCGCCAAACGCGCCGCCATCTTGGCCGCCGACGCCTTCCAAATCAGCGCCGACTACCGCGAGCCCCCCGCTCCCGCCGACACCGAGCGCCCGGTCGACACCCAGCCGGCACGCAGCGGCAAAGGCCCCAGCAGGCCGGCGCCACAGCGCGGCCGGCGCCCTGCCGCCGCCAGCCCGGTGCAAGCTGTGCCCAGCGCCCCCAGCGCGGCACCCACACAAGCCCCAGCCAGCCCGGCCGCGCCAGCCGCCGCCAAACCCAACAAGGCCACGCCGCGCAAGGCCAACGGGCCCAAGCGCCTGTTTGTGCTCGACACCAATGTGCTGCTGCACGACCCGATGAGCCTGTTCCGCTTTGAAGAACACGACATCTACCTGCCCATGATCGTGCTCGAAGAGCTCGACGGCCACAAAAAAGGCATGACCGAGGTGGCGCGCAACGGCCGCCAAACCAGCCGCACGCTGGACGCGCTGGTGGCACAGCGCGGCGCCGACATGATTCGCGGCATTGCGCTCTCGGGCACCGGCCACAGCGCCGCCCAAGGCTTGCTGTTCTTCCAAACCGAGCCGCTCAACGCGCAGCTCCCCAGCAGCCTGCCCCAAGGCAAGGCCGACAACCAAATTTTGGGCGTGGTGCAGTCGCTGCGCGACAAACACACCGGGCGCGAAGTCATTCTGGTGTCCAAAGACATCAATATGCGGGTCAAGGCCCGCGCCCTTGGCTTGGCCGCCGAAGACTATGAAAACGACAAAACCCTGGACGACGGGGAATTGCTCTACTCTGGCGCCTTGGCGCTGCCGACCGACTTCTGGACCCGCCAAAGCAAGACGGTGGAGAGCTGGCAACAAGGCAGCCACACCTTCTACCGCGTCAGCGGGCCGCTGGTACCGCAGTTCCACATCAACCAGTTTGTGTATTTCGAAGCCCCGGGCGAGCCGGCGCTCTACGCCCGCGTGACCGAAATCCGCGACAAAACCGCGGTGCTCAAAACGCTCAAAGACTACACCCATCTCAAGCATTCGGTCTGGGGCGTGACCAGCCGCAACCGCGAACAAAACTTCGCGCTCAACCTGCTGATGGACCCCGAGATCGACTTTGTCACCCTGGCCGGCACCGCTGGCACCGGCAAGACACTCATGGCCCTGGCCAGCGGCCTGACCCAGGTGCTCGACGACCGCCGCTACACCGAGATCATCATGACCCGCGCCACGGTCAGCGTGGGCGAAGACATCGGTTTTCTGCCCGGCACCGAAGAAGAAAAAATGGGCCCCTGGATGGGCGCGCTGGACGACAACTTGGAGTTCCTGGCCAAAGGCGATGGTGGCAACGCGGGCGAATGGGGCCGCGCGGCCACCAACGAACTGATCCGCAGCCGCATCAAGGTCAAAAGCATGAACTTCATGCGCGGGCGCACCTTCATGAACAAGTACGTCATCATCGACGAGGCACAAAACCTCACGCCCAAGCAGATGAAGACCCTGATCACCCGCGCCGGCCCGGGCACCAAGATCATCTGCATGGGCAACCTGGCCCAGATCGACACGCCCTACCTGACCGAAGGCTCCAGCGGCCTGACCTTCGCAGTAGACCGCTTCAAGGGCTGGCCACACGGCGGCCACATCACCCTGGCGCGCGGCGAACGCTCGCGGCTGGCCGACTTCGCGAGCGAGGTGTTGTAACTCCCCCCGCGCCGCTGCGCGGCTCCCCCCCTCTCTGGCGCGCCTGCGGCGCTTGGAGGGGGGACGCACCCGACGGTCAGGCGAAGCCAGTTCCGTGGTTGCTTGGGACGGAGGCATTTCTCTCGCAGCGTGGCTGACCTCCTCGCAGAGCTACAGTCTGGGCGCGACGTGCCTTGAACCAAAGGCACCGTGGAACCGGCTTCGCCGGGCCACTGGTGCCGTCCCTCCTCCAAGCGCCGCAGGCGCGCCAGAGAGGGGGGGAAGCCGCACAGCGGCGCAGGGGGGTGTTCTCAGTAATCCCCGCCACCTGCAAGGCTCTCAAATCGCGTGAGCATGTTCAGGAACGCCAGCTTGACCGTGCCAGTGGGCCCGTTGCGCTGCTTGCCGATGATGATCTCGGCCACGCCGGGTTCTTTGCAGGCGTCTTTGGTGTAGTACTCGTCGCGGTAGATGAACATGATGATGTCGGCGTCCTGCTCGATGGCGCCGGATTCGCGCAGGTCGCTCATCATGGGGCGTTTGTCGGTGCGGGTTTCAACCGAGCGGTTGAGCTGTGACAAGGCAATCACCGGGCACTGCAGCTCTTTGGCCAACATCTTCAGGCCGCGCGAAATTTCGCCCAGCTCGGTGGCGCGGTTGTCGCCGCCGTCGCTGCTCGATCCGCTCATGAGCTGCAAATAGTCCACCACAATCAGCCCCAGCTTGCCGCATTGGCGCGCCAGTCGCCGCGCGTTGGCGCGCAATTCGCTGGGTGTGAGGCCGGGGGTTTCGTCGATGTGCAGCGACACGGTGCGCAGGCGCTCAATGGCCTCGGTCAGGCGTGGCCATTCGTCGTCGGTGAGTTTGCCGGTGCGCAAATGGCTTTGGTTGATGCGGCCAATCGATCCCACAATACGCACCGCCAATTGCGAGGCGCCCATTTCCATGGAAAACACCGCCACCGGCAGACCTTCGTTGAGGGCCACGTGTTCGGCGATGTTGATGGCAAACGCGGTCTTGCCCATGGACGGGCGCGCAGCCAACACCACCAAATCACCCGCCTGCAAACCCGAGGTCATGCGGTCGAGATCGATGAAGCCGGTGGGCACACCGGTCACGTCCATCGGGTTGTCGGCCATTTCTTGCACCCGGTCCATCAGCTCCACCACCAGGGTGTCCATGGACTGAAAACCCTCTTTCATGCGAGAGCCTTCTTCGCCGATCTTGAAGATTTTTTGCTCAGCCTCGTCGAGCACCTTGGCCACCGGCTTGCCTTGCGGGTTGAGGGCAGTGGTGGCAATTTCGTCGCTGGCGGTGACCAGTTTGCGCAAAATGGCGCGCTCGCGCACGATCTCGGCGTAGCGCCGAATATTGGCCGCGCTGGGCACGTACTGCGCCAGCGAGTTGAGATAGGCCAAACCGCCGACCTCGTCGGCTTTGCCCTGGTTTTGCAGTTGCTCGAACACCGTGATCACGTCAGCCGGTTTGCTGGCATTGACCAAGGTGGCGATCGCGGAGAAGGTCAGGCGGTGCTCGTAGCGGTAGAAGTCGCTGTCTTTGACCAGATCGGCCACCCGGTCCCAAGCGCCGTTGTCCAGCAGCAAGCCACCCAACACACTCGACTCCGCTTCGATCGAATGCGGTGGCACCCGCAGCTGGGCCACTTGGGTGTCGGGCAGGTAGGGCACATCGTCAAAGGCAGACGCCATGGCGTCCAAGGGCGTGGAGAGGCTGGTCATGCGCCAATGGTACGGACTATTTCGCTGGGCACTTGGGACAAACCTGTGGATAAACAGTGGGCAGACAGGGGAAAGCGCGGGATAAGTGGCGACACGGTGCGCGGACGAAAAATATCCGCGCCGAAGCGCGGTTTTTTTCATCACTTGGAGTGAGATCAGTTGGCGCGGGTGCCCACAACTTCCACTTCCACGCGGCGGTTCTTGGCGCGGCCTTCGCGGGTGCTGTTGTCGGCCACAGGCTGGCCTTCGCCCTTGCCTTCGGTGTACACGCGGTTGGCTTCAATGCCCTTGCTCACCAAGTAGGCCTTGACGGCTTCGGCGCGGCGCACCGACAGACGCTGGTTGTAAGCGTTGTTGCCCACGGAGTCGGTGTGACCCACAGCGATCACAACTTCCAGGTTGACGCCCTTGACCTTGCTGGCCAGATCGTCGAGCTTGGCTTTGCCTTCGGCCTTGAGGACGGCGCGGTCAAAGTCGAAGAACGCGTCGGCGGCGTAGGTCACTTTGGCGGCGGCGGCAGCCGGTGCGGGAGCAGGAGCCGGTGCCGGTGCCGGTGCGGGCGCCGGAGCGGGTGCCGGTGCGGGAGCCGGAGCAGCCACGATGGCGCCGTCGCAGCCCTTGGCGGCGGTGGCGGGCGTCCAGTTGGCATCGCGCCAGCAGAGTTCGTTGTTGGCGTTCTTCCACACCAATTCGTTGCCGGCGTTGCGCCAGTTGTCGACGGTCTGGGCGCCAGCGGCGGAAGCCAGAGCGGCGGTTGCGAACAACATTGCGACTTTATTCAGTTTTTTCATGGGTTCCTCTAGGTTAAGGCGCAGTTTTCTGCGTATGAACACGACGCTTGAAGTGACCACCACTCAAAACGCTGCATTTGATTGTGCCATAAGCGTTAAGCCACAAGCCCGTGCTTGGTCCTTTGGGATGCAAACCAAAAGCCTAAACCGTTTCACCTATGTTGCAGTGCAACCACATTTTGCCCAATCAATGGCCCGGGCGCCAGGGTCTAAAATCGCCCGCTTGCCCGGCCCACTTCTTGCCTAGAAGGCTTCCATGACCCAGTTCGCCAAAGAAACCCTGCCCATCAGTCTAGAAGAAGAGATGCGCCGCAGCTACCTCGATTACGCCATGAGCGTGATTGTGGGGCGCGCCCTGCCCGATGCGCGCGACGGCTTGAAGCCCGTGCACCGCCGTGTGTTGTATGCGATGCACGAACTCAACAACGACTGGAACCGGCCTTACAAAAAGTCGGCCCGTATCGTTGGTGACGTGATCGGTAAATACCACCCGCATGGCGACAGCGCGGTGTACGACACCATCGTGCGCATGGCGCAAGACTTTTCGCTGCGTCACATGCTGGTGGACGGCCAAGGTAACTTCGGCAGCGTGGACGGCGACAACGCCGCCGCCATGCGCTACACCGAAATCCGGATGTCCAAAATCGCGCACGAGATGCTCGCGGACATCGACAAAGAAACGGTGAACTTCGGGCCCAACTACGACGGTTCGGAAAAAGAGCCGCTGGTGCTGCCAACCCGCCTGCCGAATTTGCTGGTCAACGGCTCGGGCGGCATTGCCGTGGGCATGGCCACCAACATCCCCCCGCACAACCTCAACGAGGTGGTGGACGCTTGCCTGCACGCGCTGGCCCACCCAGACTGCTCGATCGACGAGTTGATGGAAATCATCCCTGCACCGGATTTCCCCACCGGCGGCATCATCTACGGCATCAATGGCGTCAAGGACGGTTACCGCACCGGTCGCGGTCGTGTGGTGATGCGCGCCAAGTGCCATTTCGAAGACATCGACAAGGGTCAGCGCCAGTCCATCATCGTGGACGAGCTGCCCTACCAGGTGAACAAGAAGACGCTGCAGGAGCGCATTGCCGAGCTGGTGCACGAGAAGAAGATCGAGGGCATCAGCCATATTCAGGACGAGTCCGACAAGTCGGGCATGCGCCTGGTGATTGAGCTCAAGCGCGGCGAAGTGCCCGAGGTGGTGCTCAACAACCTGTACAAGCAAACGCAGCTGCAGGACACCTTCGGTATCAACATGGTGGCGCTGATCGACGGTCAGCCGCGCCTGTGCAATCTGAAGGATCTGGTGACGGTGTTTTTGGAGCACCGCCGCGAAGTGGTGACCCGGCGCACCGTGTTCAACCTGCGCAAGGCGCGCGACCGTGGACACGTGCTCGAAGGCCTGGCGGTGGCGCTGGCCAATATCGATGAGTTCATCCAAATCATCCGCGAGAGCCCCACGCCGCCAGTGGCCAAGGCCGAGCTGATGACGCGCAGTTGGGACAGCAAACTGGTGCGCGAGATGCTCACCCGCAGCCGCACCGACGGCGGTGTGGTGAATGCCGACGACTACCGGCCCGAAGGCTTGGAGCGCGAATACGGCATGCAGGGCGACGGCCTGTACCGTCTGAGCGAGACGCAGGCACAAGAGATTCTGCAAATGCGCCTGCAGCGCCTGACCGGCCTGGAGCAGGACAAGATCGTTGCCGAGTACAAGGACGTGATGGCCGAGATCGACGATCTGCTCGACATCCTGGCCAAGCCCGAGCGGGTGTCGGTCATCATCGGCGACGAGCTCAAGGCGGTGAAAGCCGAGTTCGGCCAGACCAAGCTGGGCGCGCGCCGCAGCGAGATCGAACACAGCGCACAAGACCTCTCCACCGAAGACCTGATCACGCCCACCGACATGGTGGTCACGCTCAGCCACAGCGGCTACATCAAGAGCCAGCCTTTGAGCGAATACCGCGCGCAAAAGCGTGGTGGGCGCGGCAAGCAGGCCACCGCCACCAAAGAAGACGACTGGATCGACCAGCTCTTCATCGCCAACACCCACGACTACATCCTGTGTTTCTCGAATCGGGGGCGGCTGTACTGGCTCAAGGTCTGGGAAGTGCCGGCGGGTTCGCGCGGCTCGCGCGGTCGCCCCATCGTCAACATGTTCCCGCTGCAAGAAAGCGAGAAGATCAACGTGGTGCTGCCGCTGACCGGCGCAGCACGCACGTTCCCGGCCGACCGCTTCGTCTTCATGGCGACCAGCATGGGCACAGTCAAGAAGACCTCGCTCGACGAGTTCAACAACCCACGCAAGGGCGGCATCATTGCGGTCAACCTCGACGAAGGCGACTACCTGATCGGCGCGGCGCTGACCGACGGGCAACACGACGTGATGCTGTTCAGCGACGGTGGCAAGGCCGTGCGCTTTGATGAAAACGATGTGCGCCCGCTGGGCCGCAACGCGCGCGGTGTGCGCGGCATGATGCTAGAAGACGGCCAAAGCGTGATCGCTATGTTGGTGGCCGAGGGCGAGTCGGCCACGGGAGAGCCCGCTGAGCAAACCCGCACCAGCGTGCTGACCGCCACCGTCAATGGCTACGGCCAACGCACACCGATTGGCGAGTACACCCGCCATGTCCGTGGCACCAAGGGCATGATCGCGATCCAGCAAAGCGAGCGCAACGGCAAGGTCGTGGCCGCCACCCTGGTGCACGCCGACGACGAGATCATGCTCATCACCGACACCGGTGTGCTGGTGCGCACCCGCGTGAGCGAAATCCGCGAAATGGGCCGCGCCACACAAGGCGTGACCCTGATCGCGCTGGACGATGGCGCCGAGCTGTCGGGTCTGCAGCGCATCGTGGAAAACGACGCCAACGCGCCCGCCGGCAGTGACGACGACGCCCCCACGAGCGACGCCGCCGAGTAAGGCCCGGGGTGGCGCCAACGTGCGTCACCCCTTTGAGAACCCAGCGGCCCGCGTGGCCCCCTACACCATGACACGTCCCTACAATTTTTCGGCCGGCCCGGCCGCCATGCCCGAAGCGGTGCTGCAACCAGCGGCACGCGACAGGATGGACTGGGGCGGCAGCGGCATGAGCGTCAT
>CAMBOY010000148.1 GCA_945869245.1 Hydrogenophaga intermedia | reverse complement strand
CTGATCAAACGGCGGCAGCTCCAGCACCTTGGCGTCTTCGATGTCTAGCACGCCATGGTCGGCGAACTTGTCGAGCAGGGCTTCCAGCACGGCACGGGCCTGCTCGCCGTATTGGCCAAACACGTCGCGCTTCTTGACGTTGTTGGCGCGCTCGCGGCGGGTGAGTGGCTTTTGGTCAAAGGCGACATGGGCTACCAGGTCAAACACGTCCAGCTCAGTGCCGTTGGCCACGGCCTGCTGCAAGATATCTAGCGGCACGCCGTGTTCGGCCAATTCCTCCAGCACGGCTTGTTTGCGTTCGGCGCTGTTCCAGCGGCGCAGGAAGTCTGTCATGGTGCCGAATTCCGCTTGCAGCGTTCTCTTGATGTCGTCTTTGAGCAGGACGCGGTAGTCTTCGGTGATGAGCTTGCCGTCGGCGTCCAGGTATTGCGAGCGCTCGACAGCCACCCGCACCTGCACGTCGTCAATGACGTACTTGGTGCGGCCTTCTCCGCTGCCTCCGCCGCCACCCGTCTCCCCTTCTTGCTCAGCCGTAGGGCCAGAGCCATATACGGGTGCAGGCTCACCCACGATGAGTGGCGGTGCGCCCTCCGGCAGTTCTGGCTCCGGCGGAACGACGGGTTCGTCCGCCTTGGGTTCGTAAATAACCACGGGTTCACCGTCAAACTCCGGGTCGGCAAACAGGCGGGTGGCGCCCTTGAAATCCATGATGGTGAAGTAAAGCTTGTGGTAGTCCTCGCGCAGCCGGGTGCCACGACCAATGATCTGCTTGAACTCGGTCATGGAGTTGATGTTCTGGTCCAGCACGATGAGTTTGCAGGTCTTGGCATCTACCCCCGTGGTCATCAGCTTGGAGGTGGTGGCGATGACGGGATAAGGTTCGTCGTTGTCAATAAAGTAGGAGAGCTGGGCCTTGCCTTCGTTGTCATCGCCGGTGATGCGCATCACATAGCGGCGGTTGCTGGCAGCTGCTGGAATGAGCTTGACCAGTTCTTGGCGCATGCGCTCGGCGTGGTCTTGGTCGTCACAAAACACAATGGTCTTGGCCATGGGGTCCGTGGCCTTGAGGTATTCCCAGACCTTGCTGGCCACCAACTGAGTGCGCTTCTCCAGCACCAGGGTGCGGTCAAAGTCTTTGGTGTTGTACTGGCGTTGCTCAACCGCTTGGCCCAGCTTGTCGACCTTGCCCTTCTCGGGGGTGTAGCCCACAGCGTCCACATCGGTCGCGATGCGGATGACCTTGTAGGGCGCGAGAAAACCATCTTCAATGCCTTGCCTGAGCGAGTAGGTGTAAACCGCCTCGCCAAAGTAGTGGGAGTTGCTGATGTCTTTGGTCTCTTTGGGCGTGGCAGTCAGGCCCAAGTGGGTGGCGTTGCCGAAGTACTCCAGCACATCGCGCCAAGCGGAATCTTCTGCCGCGCTGCCTCGATGGCACTCGTCCACCACCACCAGGTCAAAAAAATCCGCCGGAAACTGCTTGTAGATCTGCTTCCATTCCTCTTTACCCGTGACGGCTTGGTAGAGCGCCAGATAGATCTCGTAGTTCTTTTTGACTTCACGTTGGGTGACCTTGTGCATGACCTCGCCAAAGGGCGCAAAGTCCTGCTGTATGGTCTGGTCTACTAGGATGTTTCGGTCAGCCAAGAACAAGATGCGTTTCTTGGCCTTGGCCTTCCACAAACGCCAAATGATCTGAAAGGCGGTGTAGGTTTTTCCGGTGCCCGTGGCCATGACCAAGAGCACACGCTGCTGGCCTTTCGCGATGAATTCGATCGCGCGGTTGATGGCAACGCGCTGGTAGTAGCGGGGTTCTCGGCCGCTGCCATCCGTATAAAAGGGCTGCTCAATGAGCTTGACGGCTTCTGGCGCAGCCAGTCCTTTCCACTGTTGGTAGATCGGCCAAAGCTCTGCCAGACTCGGGAATTCACTTAACGTGAGAGTCCGCTCCGTTGGAGCGGTAAGGCCGGTGCGGTCATGGATAAGAAAGCCTTCACCGTTGCTGCTGATCGCAAAGGGGGCATCCAGCATCTCGGCGTAGTTTAGGGCCTGCTGCATGCCATGGCCGACCGAGAAACGGGCTTGCTTTGCTTCGATCACAGCAATGGGCACGTTAGGCCGCGCATAAAGCACATAGTCAGCGCGTTTGGGCCCACCCTTTGCTTCGGGATTTTTGATGCGCGATACAAGTTTGCCCCGCACCATGACGCGTCCATCTGTGAGCTTCACTTCCTCACGGAACTGCATCTGCAGCCACCCCGCCTGCTCCAGCGCAGGTGTGACGAACTTTGTGCAGATGTCTCGCTCGCTGAGCTGGTGTTTGTTCATGCTGTGCGTTTCGCCTCAAAAGGCTAGGTTCCGCAGGTCAGTGATTGGTGCCAAACAAGTGGCTTCATGGACGTTTCTGGTAGGCAACTTGAATTATCTGATCAAACTTGACAGATGGACGGTCAAGACAGGGGTGTGTCCCGAGTTTGATCGGTGGCCGTGTTTGAGGCTCTTGCCCACCGCCCGGCGTCGCGCCAGCTCCATAGTTGAACGCCGTCGCGGGCGTGGCTGTGGTCGCCGCCATAAATCACCCAAGGGGTGGGTGTGGTGGTTTGGGCGTAGCGCTGCCATTTGCGCAAGGCGTCTGGCCAGTCGCTGGCCCAGGTGCTGCCCGACTTGATTTCCAGCGGGCGCGGCCCGTCGGGCTCTTCCAGCAGCGCGTCCACCTCAGTGCCGATGTTGTCGCGCCAGAAATGCAGGTCGGCGGCCATGCCCTGGTGCAGGCGCTGTTTGTGCAGTTCGCCCACCACCCAGGTTTCAAACAGGGCGCCGCGCGCCGCGTGGGTCTGCAGGCTGGCGGCTTCGCGAATGCCCAGCAGCCAGGCGGCCAGGCCCACATCCAGAAAGTAGAGTTTGGGCGTCTTGACCAGGCGTTTGCCCAGGTTGCGGTGGTGCGGCCGCAGCAGGGTGACGATGTAGCTCGTCTCCAGCACGCCCAGCCACTGGCGCGCGGTGACCGAGCTGATGCCGCAGTCGGCGCCGAGCGCGCTGAGGTTGAGCAGTTGCCCGGTGCGGGCCGCGCACATGCGCACAAAGGTCTGAAACTGGTTGAGGTCGCGCACCGCGATGAGTTGGCGCACGTCGCGCTCGACATAGGTGGCCATGTAATTGGCAAACCAGTCGTGTGGGGTGAGGGCCCGGTCGTACAGGGCGGGGTAGCCGCCTTGCAGCAGCAGTTGTTCCAAGCTGTTGGGCAGCAGGGCGGCGCCTTGCAGTTCGCTGGCGCTCAGGGGCAGCAGTTCCACCCGGCCCACCCGACCTGCGAGCGACTGGCTGATGCCTTGCACCAGATCCAACTGTGCCGAGCCGGTGAGCACAAAGTCGCCCATGAGCCGCCTGTCGTCCACGACTCCCTGCAGCCACGACAGCAGCTCGGGGCAGCGCTGCACCTCGTCCAGCACAGCGCCTTGCTCAAACCGCGCCAGAAAGCGTTTGGGGTCGCTCAGGGCAAAGGCGCGTTCGTCCGGATTTTCCAGCGACACATAGGGCTTGTGGGCAAACAAGGCGCGCGCCAGGGTGGTTTTGCCCGACTGGCGCGGCCCGGTGATGGCCAGCACCGGAAAGCCCTTGGCCAAGCGCGCCAGGGCGGTGGTGGCGTCCCGTTCAATCATTGCTAATTTAAAGTTTTAATTTAGATTTGTAAATTCTAAGCCAGATCAATGCCTTGAATCCACCGGGGTGGCCCGGCTGTTCTGACCTTTGACCCAGGCCAAACACAAGCGGCCCGAACGGGTGTAGCCTGCTCTCTGTTTTGAGGCAGAATCCACGCCTTTTTTCGCCAAGCGGCCGGGTGGCCGCTGGCACTGCTTTTGTTTGCCGACCCGCGAGACACCATGAACAAACCCTTGGACCCCCAGCTGCTGGCCAGCGCCACACCGACCTTGCCACCCCAGCCCATCAGCACCGATGTGCTGCGCGAGAAGTACCTCAAAGACGGCGAAACCAGCGCTGAGCAGCTCTACGACCGCGTGGCCCGTGCCCTGGCCAGTGTGGAAAAGCCCGAGCTGCGCGCCGAGTTTGAGGCCAAGTTCCGCCGCAACATGGACGCGGGCGCGATTGGCGCAGGCCGCATCATGAGCGCGGCCGGCACTGGCATCCAGGCCACGCTGATCAACTGCTTTGTGCAGCCGGTGGGCGACTGCATCCAGGGCATGGACAAAGACGGCTACCCCGGCATTTACGAAGCCTTGCGCGAAGCGGCCGAGACCATGCGCCGTGGTGGCGGTGTGGGTTACGACTTTTCGCGCATCCGCCCCAAGGGCGCACACGTCAAGGGCACCGCGTCCACCGCGTCCGGCCCGTGCAGCTACATCAATGTGTTCGACCATTCTTGCGCCACGGTGGAAAGCGCGGGCGCGCGCCGGGGCGCCCAAATGGGCGTGCTGCGCATCGACCACCCCGACGTGCTGGAGTTCATCACCGCCAAACGCACGCCCGGGCGCTGGAACAATTTCAACGTGTCGGTGGGGGTGACCGACGCTTTTATTGAAGCGGTGCAACAGGGCGCCCCATGGGATTTGGTGCACCCAGCCGAGCCCAACGCCGAACACAAGCGCCTGGGCGCAAAGCAGCGCGCCGACGGCCAGTGGGTCTACCGCACGTTGCCCGCGCAGGAGCTGTGGGACACCATCATGCAGTCGGCCTATGACTTCGCCGAGCCGGGCATTCTGTTTTTGGACCGGATCCAGACCGACAACAACTTGCGCGCCATTGAGTCGATCAATGCGACCAACCCGTGTGTCACGGCCGACACCTGGGTCATGACCGACGCTGGCGCCCGCCAGGTGCACGAGCTGATTGGCCAGCCTTTCAACGCCCTCGTCAACGGCCAGGCCTATCCGGTGGAAAGCGCCGGCTTCTTCGCCACCGGTACCAAGCCGGTGTTTGAGCTGCGCACCCGCGAAGGCCAGCGCCTGCGCCTGACCGGGGACCACCGGGTGCGCCGCGTGGCGCAGCAAACCCGCTACACCCAGACCCTGGACTGGACGCCGGCCGAGCGCCTGCAACCCGGCGACCAGATTGTGTTGAACGACCACCGCGCCGCGCTGGGCTGGGACGGCCCAGGCAGCGAGGCCGAGGGCTACCTCATGGGCCTGTTGATCGGCGACGGCACGCTCAAGGCCGACAAGGCGGTGATTTCGGTCTGGGCGCCCGAGCTGCTAGCCGTGGGGCAGGGTGCGGCCGTGGTGGCGCGCAGCGGCGCCGACGGTGTGGTGCAGGCGGCCCAAGCCGCAGCGGCCACCTTGTCGCACCGCGCGGACTTTGGTGGCTTTCAGCGCCCGCTGGCCGGGCGTGGCGAGCGCCGCTTGGCCAGCGCTGCGCTGCGCGATCTGGCGTTTGGGTTGGGCCTGCAGCCCGACGCCAAAACCATCACACCCGCCATCGAGCGCCAGTCGTCCGACTTTTGTGCCGGTCTGCTGCGCGGCCTATTTGACGCCGACGGTTCGGTGCAGGGCAGCCAGGCCAAGGGCGTGAGCGTGCGCTTGTCCCAAAGCGACGAAGGCCTGCTGCGCAGCGCCCAGCGCATGCTGCAGCGCTTGGGCATTGTGTCCACCGTCTACACCGAGCGCCGCCCGGCCGGTCTGCGCCTGTTGCCCAATGGCAAAGGCGGTGAGCAGCCCTATGACACCAAAGCCCAGCACGAGCTGGTCATCAGCGGCGAGAACCTGCGCAGTTTTGCCGACCGTGTGGGTTTTGCCGACACCGACAAGGCCGAGCGCCTGCAAGCTGCGCTGGCCGGCTACCAGCGTGGTCTGAACCGCGAGCGTTTCACCGCCACCGTGGAGGCGCTGCTGCCCTGCGGCGAAGAGCCGGTGTACGACGTGACGGTGAGCGATGTGCACGCCTTTGACGCCAATGGCCTGGTGGTGCACAACTGCGGCGAGCAACCCCTGCCGCCCTACGGCTGCTGCGACCTCGGCCCCGTCATCCTGACCCGGTTTGTGCGCCACCCCTTTAACCACGGCGGTGAGGCCAGTTTTGACTTTGCGGCCTTTGCCGACAGCGTGGCGCTGCAGGTGCGTGCGCTCGACAACGTGTTGGACCTGACCCATTGGCCGCTGCCGCAGCAGGAAATGGAAGCCCAGGCCAAGCGCCGCATTGGTGTGGGTTTCACCGGTCTGGGCGACACGCTGGTGATGCTGGGCCTGCGCTACAACGCGCCCGAGGGCCGCGACATGGCCCAGCGCATCGCGGAGTGCATGCGCGACGCGGCCTATCTGGCGTCGGTCGAGCTGGCGGTGGAGAAGGGTGCTTTCCCGAAGTTCGACGCCAAGACCTACCTGGCCGAAGGCACCTTCGCCAGCCGCCTGCCCAGCGAGATCAAAAAACAGATCAAGCAACACGGTATCCGCAACAGCCACCTGCTCTCGATTGCGCCCACCGGCACGGTGAGCCTGGCTTTTGCCGACAATGCGTCCAACGGCATCGAGCCGGCGTTCTCGTGGACCTACAACCGCAAAAAGCGCGAGGCCGATGGCAGCCGCAGCGAGTACGAGGTGCAAGACCACGCTTACCGCCTGTTCAAGGCGCTCGGTGGCGACGCCGCCCAGCTGCCCCCCGCCTTTGTGAACGCGCTCGAGATGAGCGCGCACGACCATGTGGCCATGATGCAGGCGGTGCAGCCCTATATCGACACCTCGATTTCCAAGACGGTCAACGTGCCGGCCGACTACCCCTACGAGGACTTCAAGCGCTTGTATTTGCACGCATGGACCGCGCGCCTAAAAGGCCTGGCCACCTACCGGCCCAACGCGATTCTGGGTGCGGTGCTGGAAGTCAAGCCCGCTGAAAGCACGCCTGTGGCCGCACCCGCTGCGGCGCAAGCCCCTGCCGCTGTGGTGATCGACCCGATGCGCACCGTGATCGAAAGCCGTCCGCTGGGCGCGCTCGACGCCATGGCCGAGAAAATCGAGTACTGGACCCACGAAGGCGCCAAGTCGCTGTACCTGATCGTGTCTTTCCTGCCGGTGTCGCGTGGCGAGGGCAAAGGAACGGTCGACCGAGCCATCGAGTTCTTTATGCCGGTGGGCCAAAGCGGCGAATCGCAGCAGTGGATCACCGCCAGCATGCGCCTCTTATCGCTGGCCGCGCGCGGCGGCTTTTTGGAGCGCGCGCTCTCTGACATGCGCAAGGTGGCCTGGGACCGTGGCCCCGTGCGCTGCGGTCACAAGGTGCGCGAAGACGGCACCCGTGTGCCACTGTGGCACGACTCGGAAGTGGCCGCCATCGCCTGGGCCATCCAGAACATTCTGGACCTGCGCGCGCGCCGCCAGGGCACAGCCGACCAGCTGGCCCTGCCACTGCCCGACGTGCCAGAGCCCGCCCCCACCGAACCCGCTGCAGGCAGCCAGGTCATGGCCGGCAAAAAATGCCCCGACTGCGGCGCACACGCGGTGATCAAAAAAGACGGCTGCGATTACTGCACCCAGTGCGGCTTTGTGGGCAGCTGCGGCTGAGCGTTGTGCTGGCAGCAACAAGCCCGGCAGCCTGTACAGGCTGGCCGGGCTTTTTACTTATCAGGGCGGCACTTCACACCAGCACAACGCCATATTCGTCGCACAAATCATCGAGCCGCTTGCCGCTCAGGCGTGTCTTGCGGGCCACGGATACTCCGCTGCGTTGAAACAAGGCCACGGCGGTGCGGTCATTGTGTTGCCGGGAGACGTAGAGCAGTCCGTCCCATGTGGGGCTGCAGTTGTGGATCGCTTGTGCCCAGGCCATGGACGCGGTGTAGTCGTC
>CAMBOY010000147.1 GCA_945869245.1 Hydrogenophaga intermedia | reverse complement strand
TAGCTGTGCGCTCTAACAGGAATGCGCGACAGGATGTCCGCCTCCCGAGCGTACAGCTTTGGTACGGTGACGGCAGGGCCAATGGAGCTGCTCGCGAGCCCCAGCAATGTCTCATCCGTCATGGCAGCCACAGGCGGCACCGTGTTGACCAACGGCTCTACATTGATCTTGGGAGCCAATTCGGTACGCCACCATGGCGGTGGCGTGTCGGAAGACGCGGTCGCTAAAGCAATCAAGTCTTGAGGACTGACCTCGTGCTCGCTGTTGGCCGCCCTCCACTCCCGCACAGGCTCGGGGCGACTGATGCCGGCCGATTCCCAAACTTGAACCACCGAAGCCAAAAATGCCAACCATGAAGGTGCCACAACACGCAGCCGAGATGGATCGATCGGCTCAGTGCTTTTTTTATAGAACCCTGGCACTTCAATCAATTGTCCCCACTGGCCTGCAGGCCCCGGCGCCAAGTCTATACACAGCCAACCGTAGGAACCACTGGCCCCCCCCAGAGGAACCCAGCCTTTGTTAAACACATCGTGGCGGATGGCCTGATCGCCGGCCACGGATGCCTCGTCTTGTAAACCCTGCCCTTGCCAAAGTTCGTACACCTGCGCTGTACGCAATTGCCACTCCTTCAAGGCTTTAACGGGGTCAAAAAACCCACTCACGCCAGGCAAAGCGCCCTCAGTGCCCATTGCACCCATCACCACAGGATCGCTCCAGGTTGCCAGCAAAGACTGGGGCAGCGCAGACCCCAAAGTCGCCTGAAAGTGGATCTGCTGGCGGAGCGTCAGCGATTTCTTCGCAAGACGATCAGCGCCAAAATACTGGTCATGTAACTTGGCCAAACGTGTTAGCACATCATGAATCATCGCCTGCGTTGTTGCTTCATTAGCCATTGTCATTCGGACCATCTCCCGTGCAATTCAGAAGAGTACATGTGTGCGCCATCCTCACGAACCCAATCGCTGCTCTCAACGTCATAGTGCAAATGGCCGGATTCAATGGCCTGAACAAAGTCGCTCAGATACGCGGTGAGGTGGGGGGCAACCCATCGAAGGCCATCTCCGTGATCGATCCGTACGATCTGGCCAATACGGCCCGCTGGACCAGGCGCCATGTCGAGCATGACACCGTCGCCACCACCGTACTCATGGCATAAGGGCAATAAACGAGCATGGCAGTACATGAACGTTGTCTTCATCATCTGCAGATACTGCGGGTCAGGCTCTTCAGCATTTTGGCCTGCGTCATTGGCAATTCCAGCCCACATTGCCCACCGCTCGAGCATCATGTCCACGTCCATGTGCTTTCCCTCGCTAGGCCATGGCGTCCCACCAGCGCTGAGTCGAAGCAACGCCTTGTGGGACTCAGACAAACCGAACCCAAGCATGCGCTCAATCACTTGCAGTTGTGGCTCACTCAGACCAGGCAAAACCTCTTGGTACTGATCGCCCATGCCTCGTTGTTGCAACTCCCGCAAACTGCGCCACAGCCGCGTCACTTCATCCGGATCGTCTTGCATCCACGCACCATTTTGATAAAAACTAGTATCAAAGTATGCTTTATGGAATCAGGGGCACAGGCGTTTTTTAATGTGCGCTATTCACCGTATGCCCGCGTCACACGGCACGGCGTTTGCTGCGCTACGAGCTGAAGAAGGAAACAAAAAACGGCCCCGAAGGGCCGTTTTGTTCACTCAGAGAGAAGAGCCGCTCAAGCCGTCACGTCCTTCGCGTTCTCCACATACTCCTCGATCTGGTCGAAGTTCAGGTAATTGTAGATCGCCGCGCCGCCCTTGTTCACGATGCCCATGGCATCAAAGTATCCGGCCACGGTCGGGATCTTGCCCAGCTTGGACACAATCGCCGCCAGCTCGGCCGAGGCCAGGAACACGTTGGTGTGCTTGCCCAGGCGGTTGGGGAGGTTGCGGGTGCTGGTGGACACCAAGACCAATCAGCGGGCGGGGTGGGATGTGGCGAAGGATGGTGGCTGAGTGCAGACAGACAATCAAGAGCAAGCAAGCCGTTCGACAAAACGTTCGCCCACAAAAGTCCTTTGAGCCAGACCGCGCGGCACGGCCCGGTGCGATTGCCAGCGCTGTTGGCGCTCCGCCGAGGCGGCAACCTCGGCCGCATTGGCCAGCTTATGCGCCAGCAATGCCCGCGCCAGCCGCTTGTTCGCGTGCTGGCTGCGTTCGGTCTGCACCTTCACGCTCAGGCCGCTGGGCACATGCGTCGCCCGCACCGCTGAATCGGTCTTATTGACGTGCTGGCCGCCCGGGCCGCTGGCGCGCACCGCCTCGAAGCGTATGTCGGCATCGTCCAGTTCGCCAGACCCTTCGCCCGCTTCACCTGCGTCGAACACCGCCCCACCGATGAACCAGTTCTTGCGCCCATGCCGAGGCCGGTAAGGGCTGGGACAGATCCACAGCAGGCTGCCGCTCCAGCGACTCGCCACGCGCTCGGCGCCATCACCCTCCAGCGCCAGCAGCACCGAGCGCAAATTGCCCCGCACATCGCTGTCCACCTGCTCCAGCAGTTCCACGCGAACACTCGCCGCCTCACACTCGCGCAGCACTTGCGCCAGTGCCTTGCGTACCGCCAGGCAGCATTCCTCCGGCCCGGTGTTGGCCGTCAATTGCAGCATCCTCATTCGCAGCACTCCCCACGCGTCTTGTAGGTCAGCACCGGGTTCGTGCGCGCGATCAACGCCACCAGCCCTGCACCAACCAACGCCTGCACAACGCTGTCGATGGCCTTGTATGCCTGCGGTGCTTCTTCGTAGATCAGTTGGCGGTCGTTGCAGATCACCCGGCCGCCCAGCGCCGTGCGCCCCATCTGTGTGGGCGTCATCAGTTTGAAAAGCCGGTCCTTGCAGGCCGAGCGGACCCACTTGCGGCCCGCCCCGTGCGCCAGCGAGTGCAGCGTGGCCTCGTCACGCTCCAGCGGTTGCACCAGGTAGCTGTAATCACCGCGCGAACCGGGAATCAGCACCGGACCTTGGTCCGACGGCGTCGCGCCCTTGCGGTGCAGCCATCCGGTCACACCGAGCATCTGCGCGGGCGCCACGAAGTTGTGGTGCACGTCCAGTAGCCGCTGCCCATCGGCACGCACATTCGCCAGCAGGCGCTGCACCACCAGTTCGCGGTTGCACAGCGCATAGCGCAAGGCCACGTCATGCTGCGCAAGGTAGGCCTCGGCTTCGGACGTACCGCCCTCTAGCCCGCGGTGCCCGAAGGCATCCACGTGGGAGCGCAGCACACGCTCGCCCATTCCGCGCGAACCGGTGTGCACCAGCAGCAGCAAGCGCTTCTTATCGATGCCCAGAGCGGACAGCGCGTTCCCGTCAAACACCGTGTCCACTTGCTGGAATTCGGCAAAGTGATTGCCGCCGCCGATGGTGCCCAGCGACGCCTCGTACACGCCGGGCGCCACACCGTGGGCCGCCATCGCCTGAGCGCGCAAAGCCTCGTCGTCCATCGCGCCATCGATGTTGCCTACGCGGCGGTCCAGCTTGTCGAGACTCACCGAAGCCGCCTTTAGGTCGGTCTGCCACAGCGCCATGCCGCAGCCGATGTCGTTGCCGACCAGCGCGGGGTAAAAGTGCCCCTCCGAAAAGAAGGCCGCGCCGACCGGATAGCCGCGACCGGGGTGCAGATCGGGCATACCGGCGACGCGCCGCATGCCTTCGAGTTGAGACGTGGTGACCAGCTGCGCCAGTGCAGCGTCTTCCATCCACGTCGTGTCGGACGCGACCACGCAGGCACGGTCCGACAGGGTTTTGACAAAGTTGCCCATGAAAAATCCAGGTTCAAAAGATGTTGAAACCGGACCGGGACAGACGCGCGCACCACAACCTACCGCGCAACGCCATCGCGTTGCCGGCCAGCCATGGGCGCGGAACAGAAAGAGGAGGAGCGTCTTAGACCGACAGCCCCGCCACCGCTGACCCAGCCCACAGGGAGGTCATGTTGTTTTGCATGGAGCTTCTCCTGGTGAGTGGTTGAGGGGGCAGATGTAGTTGCGCAAGTAAATGCGCACACTGGGGGCGGG
The DNA here is from genome assembly GCA_945869245.1 of Hydrogenophaga intermedia. Taxonomy (GTDB): domain Bacteria; phylum Pseudomonadota; class Gammaproteobacteria; order Burkholderiales; family Burkholderiaceae_C; genus Hydrogenophaga; species Hydrogenophaga intermedia_B. The sequence goes on along the minus strand of CAMBOY010000147.1, from coordinate 3,750 downwards.
ATTTTATTGGGCTACCGAAGCAAAAGACAAGCTGCATCGCTAAGGTTGACACCTTTTGACGACACTTACTGACGCAAGCCAAGTTTGCTGAGCAACTCAAGCACCGTGACGTCAATCTGCGCCTTGATAGACGCGCGCATCGCCCTCAGCAGCTGGTTTGAGTGAGGGACCGGCATCCAACGCGACAAAGGGCAACCACTGAAACGCTTGTGCGTTGACCATGGCAATGACCTGCCTTGAGCGACTGTCTAACAAAGCTGCTCCGAGCATCACATAGGTGGCAGACGTCGGGGCAAAGCCATAGGCACTTCGTTGGCAACAGACGCAACGACCACGATGCGTTTGCCGGCCACTTGAGAACGAACCGTCGCAGGGTCTATGGAAGCGCAACCGGTCAAGCCCACGGCGAACGCAAGCAATACCCAACACATCAAACGCTTGATAGTCGCCACAATCCACCCTGACCGTCGCGTTCTTCGCGTTGTCCACGTACTCTTCAATCTCGTTGAAGTTCAAGTACTTGTAGATCGCCGCGCCGCCCTTGTTCACGATGCCCATGGCATCAAAGTACTCGACCACGGACGCACCTTCGCGCACTTGGGCTTGGTTGCCCATGCACAGGCTGCAACCGGGCATCTCAGTCCGGGCACCGGCGGCGCCGAAGCGGGCGCAGTGGTCGTCCTTGATGCGCGCGCTCTCGTCCATCTTAGTGAGCAACAGCATGCGCTGATTCGCCCACGCGCAACCAAGATCCACCCTGCGCAGACGCTGCACAGTCGGCCACAGCCATCGGCACACCCAAGACAAAGCGTCCCGTTCATCGACGAGCCAGGCCCCGAGGAAAGACCAAATCGTCTTTATCCATACTTACATGTATGGTTTTTATACTAATCAGTATTTTTTTGTCTTTACTCGGATAAAATTCATCCCAAGCAGTATGACTTCGGTGGGCATTCACCCGCATCACCGGCGGCAACTGCCTCAAGCACACGCCAAGCTGTTGTGTACGCAGCGGTGCAACGTGGGTTGCTTTTTTGTCGCCCTGTTCTGTTCTCCACCCTCAACCTCTAGGAAAACCCATGAAAAAGACTCTGATCGCCTCCTTCATCGCATTTGCCGCGCTGAGCAGCGCCCATGCCAAGGACATTGTGGATACCGCTGTAGCGGCCGGTTCATTCAAGACCTTGGCCACCGCTTTGCAGGCCGCCGGTCTGGTTGACACGCTCAAGGGCAAAGGCCCGTTCACCGTGTTTGCCCCGACCGATGAAGCCTTTGCCAAGGTGCCCAAGGCCGACCTCGATGCCTTGCTGAAAGACAAAGCCAAGCTGACCGCCGTGTTGACTTACCACGTGGTGCCAGGCAAAGTCATGGCCGCCGACGTCAAGGCCGGCAAGGTCAAAACCGTGCAGGGCAGCGAACTCACGGTCTCCACCACCGGTGGTGTGAAGGTCGACGCAGCCAATGTGGTCAAGACCGATATCGCGGCCAGCAACGGCGTGATCCACGTCATTGACCGCGTGATCATGCCCAAGTAATCACGGCAAACACGGTCACTTCGAGCCCCGCCTTGGCGGGGCTTTTTGCCGCCTGGAGGGCCAGGGCTCGACAAAGTCAGCGTCGGTTTTTCTGACAGGGCCGCCACCGGCAATTTTCTGCTGCTGCTGCGGTGGGCGTTGGCGCCGCAATCAAGCCAGAGCACCAACGGCGAGGCGTACACCAAGCCTCAGCAGATGCCCCAATGACAAGGCAATGCGTCAGCTCACCGGGGCTGTGTCCGGCCGCTGGGTGCGCATTCGGTCAGGGTTGGGGTGGGCTCTGAAGTGCCAGCCAGTGAACGGGCTGGCTCTACCACCGCGATCAATTCGGGCGGTGGGCCAAAGCACATTTTTTCGCCGTCCCACACTTGGCCGCACCAACACCGGCCATCGCCGTCGATGATGCAAGTGCCGGTGCCACAGCACCTCGGGTCATCGGACATGGGTGATCTCCTTATCGCTCAAAGCCTTTTCAATGGCGGCCACCAGTTGGCGGTTGTTGGGCGCAACCAAGCGCCAACCATGCCCAGCAGGCGCAACGCCAAGACAACCGGAATTTGGCGGTATCGGCGCATACGACCTCTTGGCACAACAACATGGCCGGATGATGCCGCAAGCACCACCCAATCACCGGTTGACGCTCAGAATGACCTCGAAATCCGATGCCAGATCAGATATGCCAGCGTAGGTTTTTCGAGCAGAGCCGCCACCTGAAAGAACCGCGCGGCAACACCACGGTGACCGTCACCGGCTATCGCTGCGACCGCTGCGCCGCGCACTGGCTCTGCACCAACAACACGAGCAATCAGCGCGCGGGGTGGTCGTTGGCGAAGGATTGCGGCAAAGCGGTCTACGCCAGCAGACCGTTGAGCGTGGTCAGATCAAAAGCACGGGCATTGGGAAACACGCCGCTGGTCGGATCGGTCAATGCGGCTTCCGGCACGCCGAACCACCGCCCCAGACGCACACCCAGCTGTTCGATGCTGGTGGTGGGAATCAGGCGGCCGCTGCCTGCGTCCTGCGTCCCAAAGCCGATATCGGTCCCATTGGTCTGGAGCAGCGGCGCCTGACCGTAGAACCGGCGCCCGTTGACAGCGCCCCCCAGGACGAAGTGGTGCGCTCCCCAGCCATGATCGGTGCCGCTGCCATTGAAGGTCAGAGTGCGCCCGAAATCGGAGGCCGTGAACGTGGTCACCGCGTCGGCCAGCCCCAGCGCCACCGTGGCGTCATAGAAGGACTTCATGGCACTGCCCAGGCGCTGCAGCAGCAGGGGGTGGCGGTCTGCCTGGTCGGCATGGGTGTCGAAGCCGCCCATGGCCACAAAGAACACCTGCCGCCTGACCCCCAGGGCCGAGCGGGCGGCAATCGTCTTGGCCACCGATTGCAGTTGCATCGCCAGGGGATTGGCGGAATCGAACCCGGGCGGTTCAGGTGCCGCACCCGTACTCCCGTTGAAGCGGGCCCCGTTGCCAATGGCGCGCTGCATGATCTGGGCGTGTTCGATCTCGAACCAGTGTTGTGCGTTGGTCTGGGTGGCGATCTGCTGCATCACACCGGACAACTGTGTAGACCCGAAGACCTGGCTTTCAGGCACCACCGCCCGCCCGCCATTGACGGTGTAGGGCAAAACCTGCTTGCCGGATAGGAACACCGCGTTACCCGCTGCGTTGATGCAGGTGAATGCGCCCTGGCTGTTGGAGGCCAGCACCCGGTCTCCCAGGCGCCCGCCCCAGCCGGACACATCGCCTTCGGGCCGCATGGACTGCCACAGCGACTGCTGGTCGTTGTGGGAAAAAAGCTTGGGTGGCTCGTGGGCGGGATTGGTCCAGTTGCTGCTGTTTGTGCCCGGGCGCGCCAGCGGGCCGACGTTCATCAACACCGCCAGCTTATGGTGGTTGTTGAACAGGTCGGCCAGGGGCGCCAGCGGTGTGGGCAGGCCAAAGCGCATGCCGAAGGGCAAAGCGGTCAGCGGCGACAGTGCCGTCAGTTGATTGCCAGGCCAGGCGATGTCCTGTCGGCGACTGGCGTAGAGGTTGTATCGGCCACTGTCAAACGGCACCACCGTGTTGATGGCATCGTTGCCACCGTAGAGAAAGATGCAGACAAGTGCCTTGTAGTCGCTGCCGGCCACTTGTGCGGCGGCCTCGCTCATGCCCGCCAGTTGAAGCGCCACCGGCGTGCCACCGGCGGCGGCCAGCAGCGCGCTTTTTTTCAG
>CAMBOY010000146.1 GCA_945869245.1 Hydrogenophaga intermedia | reverse complement strand
ATGACGCCTGGCAGTTATGTGGGCCAAGCCGCCGCACTGGCGCGCCGGGTCTGAGTCTTAGGCCGGGCCGCCACGCACGTCGGGCGCGCGCTCGGCGTAGCGGTTAAAGCGCCACGAGTTGCCTTGCAGCGTGATGCGGCGCCACACCGTGCGTTTGGCAGCCGGCCCCATTTCGGTCCAGCGCTGCACCTCGTCGAATGTGCGGCCACAGCCCTTGCACTCGGCGTCGCCCTGGCTGGTCGAGCAAATCGCAATACAGGGCGTGTCGGGCGTGGTCTGGTACCAGGCCAGCCAGGCCTCTCGCGCCGCAGCGGGCATGGTGGCCTCGTCGGCCTCGCTCTCGCGGAAGTACACCAACAGCGCGTACACCTCGGCCAGCGCGCGCAGCGGTGCGCTCAGGCCAACGCCATCGGGCGACGGCGCGCGGCTGCGCCAAAAGTTGATGGCGGCTTCGATGTCGGTGATGTGGATGCCGGGCATGGGGCGCCGATGATAGCGCCGCATGGGGCTCAGAGCGGGGCCTGGGGGCTTGTGGCACCGCGAGCGTTCATGGGGTGCCAGGGCGTCAACGGGCGGCGGCCTCGTCGCGCATGACCTCGCGCAGGCGCTCGCGCACTTCGCGCAGACGGCTGTGGATGATCGCTTGCTCCAGCGTGTCGCTGTCTTGCACCGCTTTGGGCAGCGCTTGTGCGGCGCGCAACACCTCGGCCGCGCCCGACCAGTCGCCTTGGGCCACCCGCGCTTCGGCCTGGGCGCGGCGTGCCCGCAGCGCGTGGCCCTGGGCGTCGTGCACCTGCGACAGCAGTTGCCAGGCCGCCGCGTCGCGTGGATGGTCCACCACCCAGCTGCGCAAGGTGGATTCGGCCGCTGCACCCGCCCCGGTGTGCAGCGCCACCTGGGCGGCCAGCAAGCGCCCCGCCCGTGCCGGGCTGCGCAAACCGGCTTCGCGCCACAGCAACAGATCGGCACTGGCGCGGCGTTGGGCGGCCGGCTGGGCCAGCCACAGCTCCATGCGCCAGTGCAGCAAGACCTGCTGCATCGCCGGGTCGTTGCGCCAGCTGGGCTCTGTGGCCAGGCGCTGGGCCAGATCCAGCGCGTCGGTGTGGCGACCGAGCCGCCAGGCTGCCAGCGCTGCGGTGTAGCGTTCCAGTGCCGTGGCCTGGCTCTGCTGGCCGTGGCGCCACCAAGTCTGCCAGTTGTCGGGGTTGCGCTCGGCCAGTACCCGGGCGCGCTCGGCCATCAGGCGGTGCCACAGCGCAGACACCGGTGCGGCCGCATCGGCGGGCGCGGGCTCCAGCGCCAGGCGCGCACGCATGTCGGCGATGCGTTCGGTGGTCAGCGGGTGGCTGCGCAAGTAGGGGAAGGCGCCGTCGTCGTTGAGCCGGGACGCCTGCTGCAGCCGCTCGAACATACCCACAAAGCCGGCGGGCGCAAAGCCGGCGTCGCGCATCACCGACAGGCCCACCCGGTCGGCTTCGCGCTCCATGTCGCGCGAAAAGCCCAACTGGCTATGGGCCGCCACCGCCTGGCCGCCTGCCATCGCGGCGCCCACGACATCGGTGTTTTTGCTGGCATTGGCCGCCAGCGCCGCCAAAATCATGGCGCCAATCATCCAGGGCGCTTGCTGGTTTTGCCGCGTCACCATGCGCGCAATGTGGCGCTGCGAGACATGGCTGAGTTCGTGCGCCAGCACCGAGGCCAGCTCGTCTGGCGTTTGGGTGACCGCCAACAAACCCAGATGCACACCCAAATAGCCGCCCGGCAGGGCAAATGCGTTGACGCGGCGGTCGCGCGACACCAACAGCTCCCAGGCCAGCTGGGTGCGCAGCTCGGCTGGCACCTCACCACGTTCCACCGCCGCCGCCAACAGCGGGGCCCACACCGCCTGCAGGTAGTCGCTGAGCAACGGGTCGTCGAGGTAGTCCGGGTCGCGGTAGAGGTCGCGCACGATCTGATCGCCCAACCGGCGCTCGGCCGCCAGACTCATCACTTCGCCATCGCCCAGCTGCGGCAGGGCGCTGGTGTGGGGTGTCTGGGCGCGGTGGGTTTGGGGTGCCAGCACCAGCGCGCACCACAGCACGGCCACCGCGCCGCTGCGCCAAGGGCGGATCGGCAGCCCACGCGTGCCCACTTGGGCGTATTGGTTCCACATCATCCCCGTATGATGCCGCCATCTGCGGTGGGTTCGGCCGGGCCTTGGTAAAGCTTGGTAAATCCCGCCATGTCCATCTTGTGAACCGACCCGCTCCCCATGTCTGACCCGCACAGCCCCCTCACCCATTTCGACGCCCAAGGCCAGGCCCATATGGTCGACATCAGCGCCAAGACCAGCACCCACCGGGTGGCAGTGGCCGAAGGGCGCATCCGCATGCTGCCGGCCACCTTGGCGCTGATCGAAAGTGGCCATGCGAAAAAAGGCGACGTGTTGGGCATTGCCCGCATCGCTGGCATCCAGGCCGCCAAACGCACCAGCGACCTGATTCCGCTGTGCCACCCGATTGCGCTGACGCGCGTGGCGATCGCCTTTGAACTGGACCACCCAGGCAACAGCGTGCGCTGCCAAGCCACCGCTGAATGCACCGGCGCGACCGGCGTGGAAATGGAAGCGCTCACCGCCGCCAGCGCCGCCCTGCTCACCATTTACGACATGTGCAAAGCCGCCGACCGGGGCATGGTGATGGACGGCATCCGCTTGCTGGAAAAGCACGGCGGCAAAAGCGGGAGTTTTGTGGCGGCGTGAGCGGCCGCGCCTTCGGGTGTCTGGCGCGAAGAGCAGTCGGCCAGGGTGTCACGGCGCCGGCTCCGCCGGTCCGTAGACACCGCCCCCTTGAGGGGGTGACGCGCCGCAGGCGCGGCGCGGGGTTGGGTCAGTTCAACGCCATGCTCAGCTTGCGCCGGTACCGCGACAGCAACTCGGCCTGCGGGTCTTCTTGTACCGCTGCCTTGCCCGAGAGTTCAATGCCGCCAGCGGTTTTGCCGGGCACCGGGCCGCCGTCTTTGGGCTTGGGCGGGGTCATCAGCTCCAGCAGTGCCACATAGGTTTTGCGCGGCACCTCGTCGCCCCAGGTTTTGTCGCGCATGATGATTTCCAGCAACTCTTCCATCGCCTCGGGCCATTGGCCTTCGGCGATCAGCGCGCGCGCCTTGGCCAGCCGGGTGTCGAAGTCGCGTTTGTTCTGCGCGATCAGCGCGTCGAACTGCTCCAGAGCCCATTCGCCGCGCTCGTCGGTCATCACAAAGGTCAGCGCGTCGTGCCAGTGCTTTAGGGCTTCGAGCCGCAGCTTCGGGGGCAGTTGGTTCAGACCGGGGGCGAGGTGGGTGCCGGCTTCGTCCAGACGACCCATGCCAATGAGTTGTTTGACCAGTTCAAAGCGCAGCTCGTCGTTGTCGGGCGCCTGAGCCACCGCGTGCAGCAGCTTGTCGACGGCGCTGTCGGCGTCGCCTTCGGCCAGCGCGGCCTGGGCTTCTTCGGCCTCGGTTTGGGCGGCGAGTTCGTTTTCGCTGGGCAGGAATTTGTCCAAAAACGCGGTGATTTGGCCCTTGGGCAAGGCGCCCATAAAACCGTTGACCGGCTGGCCGTTGATCATCAGCACACAGGTGGGAATGCTCTGGATGCGAAAGGCCTGGCCCAACTGCGGCTCGGCCTCGGTGTCGATCTTCACCAGCTTGAAGCGGCCGTTGTATTCGGCCTCGATTTGCTCGAGCAGTGGGCCCAGCACTTTGCAGGGTCCGCACCAGGGTGCCCAGAAGTCGACCAGCACCGGGGTGTGCATGGAGGCTTCAATGACTTCGGCTTCAAAGGTGGCAATTCCGACGTTGATCATGGTGTGTGTGCGGTGGGGGCCGGTGGCGCAGGGCGCGCCAGACCCGAAACGTAAAATCGCCACTTTACCGAAAGACGGCGCACCAGCGGCCGCAACATCACATGAACCCCATTTCCGTGGGCGTGGTCATGGGCTCCAGCAGCGACTGGGACACCATGCAACACGCGGTGCAGATCCTGCAAGAGTTTGGTGTGGCCCATGAGGCCCGCGTGGTCTCAGCCCACCGCATGCCCGACGACATGTTCGCCTACGCCGAAGCCGCCGTCGGGCGTGGCCTGCAGGCCATCATTGCGGGCGCGGGCGGCGCGGCCCACCTGCCCGGCATGATCGCGGCCAAAACCGTGGTGCCGGTGCTGGGTGTGCCGGTCATGTCCAAGGCGCTCTCAGGCGTCGATTCGCTGCACAGCATTGTGCAAATGCCCAAGGGCGTGCCGGTGGCCACCTTTGCCATTGGCCCGGCCGGCGCGGCCAATGCGGCGCTGTTTGCGGTGGCGCTTTTGGCCAACACCGACGCCGCCTTGCGGGATCGGTTGCAAGCCTTTCGCGCCGCGCAGACCGAGGCCGCGCGCGCCATGACCCTGCCCCCCGTGTGACTGTTTTTTAGGTTCATCCCCATGCCCCACCAAGTGCTTCTTCCCGGTGCGCTCAGCGCCAACGGCCACCCCATGACGCTCGGTGTGATGGGCGGCGGCCAGCTCGGCCGCATGTTTGTGCAGGCCGCGCAGGCCATGGGTTACTTCACCGCGGTGCTGGACCCGGACGTGGCCAGCCCCGCCGGCCTGGTGGCGCACTACCACATCGACACGCCGTACGACGACGAACAAGGCCTGGCCCAGCTGATGCAGCGCTGCGACGCCATCACCACCGAGTTTGAAAACGTGCCGGCGCCTGCGCTCATCACTCTGGGCGCGCACCGACCGGTGGCGCCGGCGGCCAATTGTGTGGCGGTGGCGCAAGACCGCATCGCCGAAAAAGCCCACTTTGTGGCCTGTGGCCCCAGCAGCGGGGTGTTTCCGGCGCCCTACGCCGCCATCGAGAACGAGGCCCTACTGCAGGCGGTGCCCGACAAGCTGCTGCCCGGTATTTTGAAAACCGCACGCCTGGGCTACGACGGCAAAGGCCAGGTGCGGGTGAGCAACCGCGCCGAGCTGGCCGCTGCGTGGGCGCAGTTGGGACAAGTGCCTTGTGTGCTGGAGCAGCTCATGCCGCTGCGCGCCGAATGTTCGGTGATCGTGGCACGCGGCGCCGACGACCAGGTGGTGAGTTTTCCGGTGCAAAAAAACACCCACCACCACGGCATCCTCGCCATCACCGAGGTGGTGGACGGCGCGCTGGATGCCGCGCTGGCCGAGCGCGCCCGCGCCGCCACCGTGGCGATTGCGCGCCAACTGCACTACGTGGGTGTGCTCTGTGTCGAGTACTTTGTGGTCGACAACGGCGCCGGTGGCCTGGACCTGGTGGTCAATGAAATGGCGCCGCGCCCGCACAACAGCGGCCACTGGACCCAAAACGGCTGCAGCGTGTCGCAGTTTGAGCTGCAGGTGCGCGCGCTCACCGGCCTGCCGCTGCCGCAGCCGCGCCAGCACTGTCCCTCGCTCATGGTCAATCTGCTCGGCGACCTGTGGTTTGCGCCAAACGGCGTGCGCGCCACCGCCAGCGAGCAGCCCGTCAGTCCGCCTTGGGCGCAGCTGCTGGCGCTGCCGGGCACCCATTTGCACCTGTACGGCAAGCTCAGCGCGCGCCCGGGCCGCAAGATGGGGCACCTCAACATCACCGCAGCAACAGCCGATGAGCTGTACGCGGTGACCGCGCAAGTGCTGGCGCTGTTGGGCCTGCCGGCGCTCGCGGCCTGAGCGCCATGCCTTTGCTGCTGAGCGCCAGCGACCCGCAGGCCGTGGCCTTGGCCGCGCAGCGCCTGCGCGCCGGTGGCCTGGTCGGCATGCCCACCGAAACGGTCTACGGCCTGGCGGCCGACGCGCTGTCGGCGAGCGCGGTGGCCGGCATTTTCGCGGCCAAAGGCCGGCCCAGCGACCACCCGCTGATCGTGCACATCCCCGCGCCCGCTGCGCCGTCTGCGCAAGCCTGGGCCGATGCGGTGTCGCCGCTGGTGCGCGACTTGCCCGATGTGGCGCTGGCGCTGATGCAGGCCTTCTGGCCCGGGCCCTTGACACTCATCTTGCCGCGCCGCGACGGTGTGGCGGCCGAGGCCGCCGGTGGCCAAGACTCGGTCGGGCTGCGCTGCCCGGCGCACCCCGCCGCCCAGGCGCTGCTGCAAGCCGCACGCACCGAAGGTGTGTTGGGCCTGGCCGCGCCCAGCGCCAACCGCTTTGGCCGCGTCAGCCCCACCACCGCCACCCATGTGGTGAGCGAATTCGCCGACCTGGGCGACGGTGAACTGCTGGTGCTCGACGGCGGTGCGTGTGCGGTCGGCATCGAATCGACCATCGTGGATCTGAGCCGCGGTGTGCCGGTGCTGCTGCGCCCGGGGCAGATCACACCCGAACAGCTCGAAGCGGTCTGTGGCCAGCCGGTGCGCGCGCGGGACGCCCAAGCGCCGCGCGCCTCGGGCACGCTGGAGTCGCACTACGCGCCCAGCGCCCAGGTGCGGCTGATGGACGCGACGGACCTGACACAAGCCTTGGCGACTGTGCCAGCGGGCAAGGTGGCGGTGTATGCCCGCGTCGCTGTGCCGTCACAGCCGGGCGTACAGCAGCGCACCATGCCCAACAGCGCCGATGCGGTGGCGCACGAACTGTTTGCGGTGCTGCGTGAACTGGATGCCAGCGGCGTGGCCGAGATCTGGGTCGAAGCCCCGCCCGCAGGCAGCGCCTGGGACGGGGTGCGCGACCGGCTCACGCGCGCGGCGGCGTGAGATGTTCAGGGGGCTTCAGTTCCAGCCCTTGGCCTTGATTTGCGCTTGCACATGGTTGGCGGTCAACTGGTTGCCAAACGGTGTGGCGTGCAAGTTGTCGGCAAACAAATGGGTGCGCCAATCGCCAGGCCCGCTGGCGTCCAGGGCAGAGTCCACACAGGCTGTGGCACTTGCATTGCCACACGCCCGATTGGTCACGTTGCTCAGTGTGACCAGACCCAAGCGCGCGCTAGAGGGGTTGGCGACCCAGCCATTCAGGGTGCCAAAGAAGTCGATGATCAGCACTTTGGGCTCGGTACCCAAATCGGTTTGGATTTTGGTGTTCAGCGCTTGTGACCAAGTGGACACGATGGCTTTGGCGTTGTCTGGCTGGGCGTTCAGTGCCGGTGTTTTGCTCAAGTCGGGCAAGTTGAGAACCACCACTCTTTCGGCGCCTTTGGCCAACAGCTCGGTCTGAATTGTGTTGGTCAGCATGGTGGCGCTGGCTTGCATATACGCACCACCCAGCCGAATCAAAGCGGTGGGGTCTGTGGCGGCAGCCGCCAGTGCGGCATCTACCGTGGCCGCAGGCAGCAAGTCTTTGAGAATGGTGGCGTAAGCAGCGATGGCTTGGGCGCGCAGTGGATTGATCGGATTCAGTCCTTCCAGCAGAGACGACGCCAGAGCGTTGGCGTCATTGCCTCCGCCGTCAACCAGAATCAAATCGTGTGGCCCAAAGGTGCGGCCGGCGGCCATGTCCTTGATTTGCTGCACGATGGACGCAGGTGTTGTGTCGCTGCCAATCGTGACTCCGCTGACAAGGCCGCTGGTGCGTTGCAGTGTCACCGGATTGATCTGTGCCCCACCGACGGCGTAGCCAGTGCACCCCGGCTTGGCGGCAAAAGCGGCATTGCCGTCGTAGGCTGCGCACAGGCTGGCAACACCGGCATTCGCGGCAATGTGATCAACCCACACCTTGTAAGGGTTGGCCGCGTCTGCACTTTGCACAGTAAAGCGGGCACCAAAGACGCCCACGTCATTCAGGCTGTCGCCAGCCACATACACCTGGGGTTGTGGGCTGTCACCGCCCCCGCCCCCGCCACACCCCACCATTGCAAAAACCGCTGTCAACCCAACGAGTGATAAACGCC
>CAMBOY010000145.1 GCA_945869245.1 Hydrogenophaga intermedia | reverse complement strand
GCACCGTCTCGGTGTAGAGGTGCTCTTGGTGGATACCCAATTCGCCATTGATCCAGCCCATGCCGACGGCGCGGGTCATGGGCGGCAACACCTCGCGCAACAAATAGGCCAGACCGTCGGTCAGCAAGGCGCGTTCCATGGCTTGGCGCAAGGACGCGGCGTCGCATTCCACCACCCAATGCATCCAGTTGGCCACCAAGGGGTGCTCGCAGGGCTCGGGCGCGGGCGCGGTGCGCGTGTTCGCGCCGGGCGTGGCCTTGTGCGCTGGCCCTTCGAGCAGAGCCAACAGATCGTCCATGCCCAGGGGCACCACTTTGTTGGGCCTCCAGCCCCGGTCGAGCAAGCGGCGCACCTGGCGCAGCCGGCCGAGCTGTTCGTCGGTGTACCAGCGCTCGCCGATCTCGTCGCGCGCCGGGTCGGGAAAGCCATAGCGGCGTTCCCAGACCCGCAAGGTGTCTTTGGAAACACCCGTGTCTCGCTCCACATCGGCGATGCTGTGGCGCCGCAACATGACGGCGATGGGGAGATGCTGCTTTGTCATGGACAAAATGGGTCTTTTCGTTCACAGTGCCACACAAGCCCTGTATCTGCTTCCAATTGTCCTGCACAAGGCCATGATCCGCCAAGACCTCTTCTTACCTCTGTCCGGCGCAAGGGCATCGCAGCGGCGCCGCCTGCTGGGCGCCGCATTGGCCTGGCCGCTGTCGGCGCTGGCTGCTCCGGCCACGGCCACGGCTTGCCCGCCGCTGCTGGCGCACACCTTTTTGCGGCTGCAAGACGAAAAGCCGGTGCCCTTGTGCCAGTTTGCCGGTCAAGTGCTGCTGGTGGTCAACACCGCGAGCTTGTGCGGCTTCACGGGCCAGTACAGTGGTCTGGAAGCGCTGGACCGGCGCTGGCGCGCGCGCGGGCTGGCGGTGATCGGGTTTCCGTCCAACGACTTTGGCCGCCAAGAGCCTGGTAGCGCCCAGCAAATCGCCGATTTCTGTGAGAACACCTTTGGCGTGCGCTTTCCCATGATGAGCAAGACCACCGTGGTGGGACGCGATGCGCACCCGTTCTTTCGCGCGCTGGCGCAGCGCACCGGATCGGCACCGCAGTGGAACTTTCACAAATACCTGATTGCGCGCGACGGTCAGACGGTGCGCAGCTATCCCAGTGCGGTGGCGCCTGATAACCCCCAATTGTTGAAGGATATTGAGCAAGCGTTACTGGTCAAATCGTGACTGATCAGTCACAATGAAACTAACTAGTAACTTCTTGACTTCATAGTCCATGATTCAAACGCATTTTTGTTGGTCGTTGTCGGGAACTTTGGCGTTTCTACGGGAGTCTTCTACCGTGTTGGCTTCGGCCAACCGAGTGTGTTTGAGCCTGCGAAGCCAGCCATTGGCTGCAATCCTGGGGCGGTTCTCCTCCTCCTCCCTCCCTCCCTCCTTTCGTTCCGGGGCGCTTCGCAGGCGCTTTTTTTCCCAGGCTGGGCGCACACCCTCGCCGAAAGTTGGCCATGTTCGCTGAAGCCCGCCAACACCTGCAACGCGCCGGCCGTGCCACCGTAGCGGTGGTCGGCTCGGGCATCTCGGGCCTGGCTGCGGCGCACACCTTGCAAGGCTTGGCCGATGTCACGCTGTTCGAAGCGGGAGACTATTTCGGCGGCCACACCCACACGGTGGACGTGACGTTGCCCGACGCTCAAGGGCGCCAGCAAACCTTTGGTGTGGACACCGGCTTTCTGGTGCTCAACGAACGCACTTACCCCAATCTATTGGCCTTGTTCGCCCAGCTCGATGTGCCGGTGGTGCCGTCGGACATGTCGTTTTCGGTGCAGGCCCAGGGTTTGGGGCCGCAGGGTGGCAAGCTGGAGTGGAGCGGCACCTCGCTCAGCAGTGTGTTTGCCCAGCGCGCCAACCTGGTCAACCCGACTTTTTTGCGCATGTTGGCCGACATCGTGCGCTTCAACAAACTGTGCACCCGGCTCGCCGAGCAAGGGCTGGACGCGCCCACCGGCCCATTGATGCAGCCGCTGGGCGACTTTCTGCGCGAGCAGCGTTTTTCTAACGCCTTTCGCGACGGCTACTTTCTGCCCATGTTGGGTTGCATCTGGAGTTGCCCGACCGACCAGATGCTGGCCTTCCCGGTGGCGACCATGGTGCGCTTTTGTCACAACCACGGCCTGATTCAGCTGACCCAGCGCCCGCAGTGGTTCACCGTGCCCCAAGGCGCGCGGCGTTATGTGCAAAAAATCGTCCAGGGCCTGCCCGATGCGCGGCTCAACAGCCCGGTGCGCGCGCTGCTGCGCGACAGCCAGGGCGTGCGGGTGGTGACCGACGCACAGGTGGAGCACTTTGACGCGGTGGTGCTGGCCTGCCACAGCGACCAAGCGCTGCGCATCTTGGGCGAAGGCGCCAGCGTGGCCGAGGCCCAGACGCTGGGCGCCATCCGCTACCAGCCCAACCAAGCGGTGCTGCACACCGACACCACGACACTGCCCGAGCGGCCGCTGGCCTGGGCCGCGTGGAACTACGAACGCGCCACCGACGCTGGGCGCGAATCGGCGCAGGTCTGTTTGCACTACCTGATCAACAAGCTGCAGCCGCTGCCGGTGGAGCAGCCGGTGGTGGTGTCGCTCAACCCGCACCGCCCCATCGACCCGGCCCGGGTGATCGACCAGTTTGAATACGCCCACCCGGTGTTCGACCTCGGCGCCATCCGCGCGCAGGCGCGGATGCCCGACCTGCAAGGCCAGCAACACACCTACTTTGCCGGCGCCTGGATGGGTTACGGTTTTCACGAAGACGGCCTCAAGGCTGGCTTGCAGGCCGCGCGTTGCCTGATGCGCGATTTGGGGCTGGCGGCAGACGCCACGGTCAGCGCCAGCGCGCAGCGCCAGGCGGCGTTGCCGGGGGTGTTTGCGTGAGCGGCGGCGTGGCGGCGCCAGCGGCTGCCCTGATTGGCTTTGGCCAGGTGCGCCACACCCGCACCCGGCCGCAAACCAATGCGTTTGCCTATCCCACGCACTTTCTGATGCTGCCCATGCGCGCGCTGCGCACCCACGGTCCGGGCGCTTTGGCGCGCAACCGCTGGGCGTCGTTGGCGTTTTACGACCGCGACCACGGCGACGGCGGGCCCGATGCCCTGGCCTGGATCGAAGGCTTGCTGGCGCAGCAAGGGGTGCAGGGTGTCGACGGAGAAATTTGGCTGCACACCTACCCGCGCGTCTGGGGCTACACCTTCAAACCGGTGAGCTTTTGGCACTGCCACCGCGCCGATGGCTCGCTGGCGGCGATTGTGGCCGAGGTCAACAACACCTTTGGTGAGCGGCACTGTTACTTGCTGCCCGAGCCGCACTACGGCCAAGTGCTCACCGCCAGCAAACACTTGCATGTGTCGCCGTTTTGTCCGGTGCAGGGCCACTACCGCTTTGTGTTCATGCGCAGCGAACGCACCGGCGCGCCGCGTCTGGTGGCCCGCATCGATTACCACGACGAGGCCGACGCCGAGGCCATTGTGCGCACCAGTGTCAGTGGCGAACTGCTGCCGCTCAACGCCGCCACGCAGCGCCGCGCCACTTGGCGCCACCCGCTCATGACCCTGGCTGTGATCGCCCGCATCCACTGGCAGGCGCTGCGCCTGTGGACCAAAAAAACCCCATTTTTTCGCCAACCCGCTGCACCCGCTCATGCGGTGTCGGTGGGTAAAGCTTCTGTTCGCTGACCGACTCTGCCATGAACACCACAACCGCACACAGTCCTTCGGTGGGCTTTGAACTCCCCCGCAGCGCGCCGTCCGCCGCGCGCCGCTTGTTGCAGCTGTTGCAACGTCTGCGCCATGGCCACTTGACCATGCACCTGCCCGATGGCTCGGTGCAGCGTTTTGGCAGCGGCGCACCGGATGCGCCACACGCCAGCATGGTGCTGCACAACTGGGGGGTGTGCGAAGCGACCTTAAAGTCGGGCGACATTGGCTTTGCCGAGAGTTACATCGCCGGCGACTGGACCACCCCCGACCTCACCGGTCTGATGCGCCTGTTTCTGGTGAACCGCCGCGAGGTCGAAGACTTGATTTTTGGCACCTGGATGGGGCGCTTGGCCTACCGGGTGCGCCACCTGCTCAACCGCAACTCCAAGGCCAACAGCCGCAAAAACATCCACGCCCACTACGACCTGGGCAACGCCTTCTACAGCTTGTGGCTGGACGAGACCATGAACTACTCGGCGGCTTGGTGGGCCGACCCCGAGATGGACCTGCCCAGCGCCCAGCGCGCCAAGGTGGCGCGCGCGCTCGACCAAGTCCAGGTGCGCGCGGGCGACCGGGTGCTGGAGGTGGGTTGTGGCTGGGGCGCCTTGGCAGAGATGGCCACGGTGGAGCGCGGCGCCAGCGTGACCGGTGTGACCTTGTCGACCGAGCAACTGGCTTTTGCCCAAGAGCGGCTGGCGCGCCAAGGCGTGGCCCTGGCTGGGGCCACCCAAGACGCCGCCTGGCGTTGGCCGGTGCAGGCCGACTTGCGCTTGCAAGACTACCGCGACATCGACGACGGACCCTACGACGCGGTGTGCTCGATCGAAATGGTGGAAGCGGTGGGCCGCGAGTATTGGCCCACCTATTTCGAGACCCTGCACCGCGTGCTCAAACCGGGCGGGCGCGCCTGCATCCAGAGCATCACCATCGACGACGCGCTGTACGAGCGCTACATCCGCAGCACCGACTTCATCCAGCAATATGTGTTTCCAGGCGGCTGCCTGCCCAGCCCTTCGGTGTTTGAGGCGCAGGCCCGCGCGGCCGGTTTTGAGGTGGTGGACCGCTTTGCCTTTGGCCCCGACTATGGCCGTACCCTGGCGCTGTGGCGCGAGTCCTTCTTGCGCCAGCAAGATGCGGTGCGCGCGCTGGGTTTTGACACCCGCTTCCTGCGCATCTGGGAGTTCTACCTGTGCTACTGCGAGGCCGGGTTTGCGCAGGGCGATATCGACGTGATGCAGTTCACCTTGCAGCGCGCCTGAACCGGAGACCAGCACCATGTCCACCTGCTCGCGCCGCCGCTGCGCCCTGTTGTTGCTGGCCGGCGCCACCGCGCCATGGCTGGCCCAAGCCGACGGGCTGCAACGGCGCGGCCAGGGGCGCTTGCGTTTTTTGGGCTTGAATATTTATGACGCCACGCTGCGGGTGGCGCCCGGTTTTGTGGCCGACAGCTTTGCCCAGCACCGGCTGGCGCTGGAGCTGCACTATCTGCGCGCGCTCAAAGGGCGCTTGATCGCCGAACGCTCGCTCAAAGAAATGCAGGGCGTGGCGCGCGCCGCCGGCCAAGCGATTGCGCCCGGCGATGCGCAGCGCTGGCTCGCGCGCATGACCGAGCTGTTTCCCGATGTGAAGGCCGAAGACCGCATCACCGGTGAGCACGACCCCGCCACGGGCGCGCGCTTTCTGCTCAACGGACAGGTCTTGGGTGCGGTCAATGAGCCGGCCTTCTCGGCGCTGTTTTTTGGTGTGTGGCTGTCGCCCCATACTTCAGAGCCAGCCTTGCGCCAGGCTTTGCTGGGCGCGGCCGCCCGCACGGGCTGACGCCATGCACAGCCCATCCGCTGCGCCCTCTGCGGCTGCCGCCGTGTTCAGCGCACCGGGTGGCTGGTGGCATGGTGTGCGCTACGGCGCCTTGGGCTTTCCGCTGGCCTTTGTGGCCCTGCCGCTGTATGTGATGCTGCCCAACCACTACGCCACCACCTTGGGGGTGTCGCTGGCGGGCTTGGGCGCGGTGTTGCTGGCCGCGCGCCTGTTGGACGCGGTGGTCGATCCCTGGATCGGTCGTCTGTGCGACGGCTGGTTTGGTCGCGGGCACCGCGAAGTGCTGGCCTGGGGTGCGGTGATGGCGATGGTCTTGGGCCTGGGTTTGTGGGCGCTGCTGTTTCCGCCCGCTGCGGTGCTGGCGGCGGGCCACAGCGCTGTGCTGGCGTGGCTGTGTGCCATGTTGGTGGTGGCGAGTCTGGCCTACAGCGTGTTGAGCGTGGCGCACCAGGCCTGGGGCGCGCGCCTGGGCGGCAACGAAGCCCAGCGCAGCCGGGTGGTGGCCTGGCGCGAAGGCGCGGGTTTGTTGGGTGTGGTGTGTGCGTCGGTGTTGCCGGTGGTGCTGGGCCTGTCGGTCAGTACGTCGGTGTTCAGCGTATCGCTGCTGCTGGGCTGGGCGCTGTGGCGCCAGGCGGTGCGCCCCGCTGTGCCCACCGCTGCGGTGCACACCACAACCGCGGTGTCGGCCCAACCCTTGCGCGAGCCGCGCTTTGTGCGCCTGCTGCTGGTGTTTCTGGTCAACGGCACGGCCAGCGCCCTGCCTGCTACCTTGGTGCTGTTCTTTGTGCAAGACCGGCTGCAGGCCAGCGCCGCCTGGCAACCAGCCTTTTTGGGCAGCTATTTTTTGTGTGCGGCCCTGGGCATTCCCTTGTGGCTGCGGCTGGTGCAGCGCGTGGGCCTGGTGCGCAGCTGGGCCTGCGGCATGCTGCTGGCGGTGGCGGTGTTTGTCTGGGCGCTGGCGGTGTCGCCCGGCGACGAATGGCTGTTTCTGCTGATTTGTGCGCTCGGCGGTGTGGCTCTGGGCGCCGATCTGGCCTTGCCCGGCGCCTTGTTGGCTGGTCTGATCGGCGCCATTGGCCAGCGCGGCCAAGGCGAGGGCGTCTACTTCGGCTGGTGGAGTTTGGTCAACAAGCTCAACCTGGCGCTGGCCGCCGGCCTGACCCTGCCGCTGCTGGCCGCCTGGGGCTACACCCCGGGCAGCCGCGACCCACAAGCGCTGCAGGCCCTCACTTGGGTGTACTGTGGTGCGCCCTGTGTGCTCAAGCTGCTGGCCACTGGCTTGCTGTGGCGCTGGCTGCGCCACGACCCCGCTTTTTCTTCCGACACCGACTCACACACACGACCATGACACTTCCCACCCGACGCCATCTGCTGGGCGCTGGCCTGGCCCTGCCGCTGCTGGCTTTGAGCGGCTGCAGCACCTCGCGCATCGACGACTACGTCGGCGAAAAACCCGAACTGGACCTGCGCACCTATTTCAACGGCCGGTTGGATGCCTACGGTGTCTTCACCGACCGCACCAACAAAGTTGTCAAGCGCTTCATTGTGGTGATGAACTGCGTGTGGAATGGCGATGAGGGTATCCTCGACGAGGACTTCATCTACTCCGACGGCAGCACCCAAAAACGCATCTGGCGCCTGCGCCACCTGGGCAACGGCCGCTACACCGGCACCGCCGAAGACGTGGTGGGTGAGGCCTCTGGCCAAACCCGGGGCAACGCCTTCAACTGGCGCTACACCATGATGCTGCCCATCGACGGCAAGGTCTGGCATGTGGAGCTCGACGACTGGATGTACCTGATGGACGACAAAGTGATGATCAACAAGGCGGTGATGAGCAAGTTTGGTCTGCGCTTGGGTGAGGTCACGCTGACGTTTGTGAAGCCATGAACCCACCGATTCGCCATTGGCAGGGTTTGCGTGTGTGGCTGGTGGGCGCGTCCACCGGCATTGGGCGCGCCACGGCGTCGGCCTTGCACGCGCGCGGCGCGCGGGTGATCGTCTCGGCCCGCTCCCCCGAGCCGCTGCAGAGCTTTGTCGACGCCCACCCCGGCGCAGTGGCCCTGCCGCTGGACAGCACCGACCGCGCGGCGGTGGCGCAAGCCGCGCAGACGCTGCTGGCCGACGGGCCGCTGGACCTGGTGGTGTATTGCGCCGGGGTGTACCAGCCCATGCGCGCCACCGACTTTCAGCTCGATGTGATGCTGCAGCACGACCAAGTGAACTACGTGGGCGCGCTCTATGTGCTGGACGCGGTGCTGCCCGCCATGCTGGCGCGCCGCCAGGGCCA
>CAMBOY010000144.1 GCA_945869245.1 Hydrogenophaga intermedia | reverse complement strand
CCAGCCGCCGGTGCCAAAACCCACCTGGCCAAACACCTCGCGGTGGCGAAAACTCAAGCGCGAAAACGCCTGGGACTGGGCCACAAAGTCGTAGAAGGTGCGGTCGTCCCAGCGCGGCAGCAGCGCGTTCCACAAGCGCTTGAGAGTGGCGGTGTCGCGCTGGCGCAGCGCGCGCTGCAGCTCGGTAAAGCCAGCGCCCTCCTCCAGCGCCTCGCTCCAAGCTTGGGCCACTTCGGCAAACAGCGGCGGCAGGTCGGCCAGACTGCGCGCCCAATGGGTCTGACCCTCCAAGTCGACCACGGTGCACCCGGCTGCGGGTGTCAGCGGGTTGGGAAAGGGCCGAGTCTGCAGGCCCAGCTGACGCACATAGTGAAAAAACGCGGTAGACGAGCGCGGAAAACGCATGCCACCGAGTTCGGCCACCACACCCGACCCGCCGTCAAAGGCCTGCGAGCGCAAGCGCCCGCCCAACTGCGCGGCTTCGTACACCACGGGTTTGAGGCCCAGCTTCATCAATTCGTGCGCCGCCACCATGCCGGCCATGCCACCGCCCACGATGGCCACCTCGGTGCCCAGGCGGTGGGTGGGCAGTTCGCCCAGGCCGGCAGGGTGTTGCAGCCAGTCGTCGTAGGCGAAGGGAAAGTCCGGGCCAAACGCGGTGACCGGTGCGTCGCTGGAGCGCAAGGGGGCTGTCATGGCGGCGTCTTTCAGAACAGGCTCCACACCAGGGCCAGCGCAGTGCCCCACATCATGAGCGCCACCAGGGCGTCAAGCACGCGCCACACCCGCACGCTGTTGAGGCGCCGCCCAAGCCAGAAAGCCATCACGCCCAGCACCACAAACCACAGCACCGAGCCGGTGGCCGCACCCAGGCCAAACACCGGACCGGCCTGGCCATAGGCCAGCGACGCGGTCCCGATCAACACCGCGGTGTCGAGCCAAGCGTGCGGGTTGAGCCAGGAAAAGGCCAAGGCGCTTGCCACCGCTTGGCCGCGGGTGGTGACCGCTGTACCCGCCAGACCGATGCTGGGGGTGGCGCCCTGGCCGTGCCAGGCGCGCTGCGCGGCCTGCCAGCCGTACACCGACAGAAACACCATGCCAGCGCCCAACAGCGCGCCATGCACTTTGGGGCTCAGGCCCCCGAGCTGGGCCAAACCCAAGACACCCAGGGCAATGAGTGCGGCGTCGGCCAGCATACACACCAAGGCGGTGAGCACCAGGTGCTGGCGCTGCAGCCCCATGCGCAGCACATGGGCGTTTTGTGGGCCGATGGCCATGGCCAGCGACAGGCTCATGGCCATGCCGGCGGCGAAGGTGGGCAATGCGAGAGTCATGTTCTTGTTCCTGCGGTGAGGTGTTTTCTGATGGCCTGCAGTGTGCCTCCGGGGTCGATTGAATTAAAGGAAAATAAAGATAAATCCGATCACTCAATAAAAACTTGAATATGCTCGACGCCAAGCAACTCGAAGCCCTGGCTGCCGTGGTGGAACACGGTGGTTTTGGGCCAGCGGCCAAAGCCTTGTCGCTCACCTTGGCGGCGGTGTCTTTGCGCATCAAAACGCTGGAATCCCAACTCGGCCAGCGCCTGCTGGTGCGCGGCAAAACCGTGCGCGCCACCGCTGCTGGTCAGGCCTTGCTGGCGCACATCAAGCAACTGCGCAGCATGGAGGCCGATCTGCTGGCCCAATTGCCCGGCACACAGGGCGCGGGAGCCGACAGCCGGCGTTGGCACAGCTTGGCGGTTGCGATCAACGCCGACTCACTGAGCAGTTGGTTTTTGCCGGGGCTGTCGGCCATGCTGCTCAAGCGGCGCTTGTTGCTCGACATCACGATCGACGACCAGGACCACACCCACGACGCGCTGCGCAGCGGCGATGTGATCGGTTGTGTCACCACCTTGTCTCGCGCCATGCGCGGCTGTGTGGCCGAGCCTCTGGGCTTGGTGCGCTACCGTTGTGTGGCCGCTCCAGCCCTGGCGGCGCGTTGCCGCGACGCGCGCGGCCGCTTTGTGGTGCACCGACTGCTGGCGCAGCCGGCCATCATCTTCAACCGCAAAGACGCGCTGCAAGACGCTTACTTGTTGCACCACTTCGGGCTGGGCGACGCGCAATACCCGCGCCACTTTGCGCCGGCGGTGGACGCGTTTGAACAAGCGATTGCGCTTGGTCTGGGCTGGGGCATGGTGCCCGATGTGCCGCGCGACGGCCCAACGCCGTGGGAAGAGGTGCTGCCCGGCGCCACTGTGGACGTGGCGCTGTACTGGCAGCACTGGGCGCGCGAATCGCTCTCAGCCCAGCGCCTAACCCAGGCCGTCAAAGCCGCCGCTGCCGAGCGCCTGCTGCCCATGCCGCCAGCCGAAGCTTGAGCGAGCCGCGCAGCGGTGGAGCGTGGGGGCTAGAGGTTTCAGCCCTTCAGGCACGCGCTCATGAACTGCTTGCGCTCGTCGCCCTTGAGGCTTTTGCTCGCCGCTTCGGCATTGCAGGTTTTCATCTTGCCCTGCTGCGCGTTGGTCGCTTGCGGCACGGGTTTGTCGCCCGACAAGCAGCTCTTCATAAAGGTTTTGCGCTCATCGCCTTTCATGCCTTTGGCGTCGGCGTTGCAGCTTTTCATCAGGTTTTGCTGGGCAGAGGGCGCTTTGGCGTCCTGGGCGTGGGCCAGCAGGGCGGCAGCGGCCAGGGTCAGTGCGGTGATCCAGATTTTCATGGTAGTGCTTCTCGGTGAACAGCGGTCATTGGCGACCGCCGCAGGCAACCTTACTCCAAATACGCCATACCAAAGCAAACAGTTGTCAACGCCCGTGACGCACCGCGCGCGGCTGTGGCGGCCAGCCCTCGGCGCAGCGCCGACCTAAAATCGCGTCTATGCTCCTCATCAAACAAGACTTGCTGGCCGGTCTGGCCCACGCGCTCGACGCGCTGGACGCTGGTGCCGGCGCCCGCGCCGCTTTCGAAACCCCCAAGGTCGCAGCCCATGGCGACTTTGCTGTGACCGCGGCCATGCAACTGGCCAAGCCGCTCAAGCTCAACCCGCGCCAGGTGGCCGAGACCCTGAAGGCCGCCCTGCTGGCGCAGCCCATTTACCAGCAGTGGGTGGCGGACATCGACATCGCCGGTCCGGGTTTCATCAACATCCGTCTCAAGCCTGAGGCCAAACAGCAGATCGTGCGCGAGGTGCTGGGCGCGGGCCCCTGTTTTGGCGAGCAGCCCGCCAATGGTCAGCGCCTGATGGTCGAGTTTGTGTCGGCCAACCCGACCGGTCCGCTGCACGTGGGGCATGGGCGCCAGGCCGCGCTGGGCGACGCTCTGTGCAACCTCTACAGCACCCAAGGCTGGAGCGTGCACCGCGAGTTTTATTACAACGACGCGGGCGTACAAATCGGCACCTTGGCCACCAGCACCCAGTTGCGTGCCAAGGGGTTTAAGCCCGGCGACGCCGAATGGCCCGAGGCCGCTTACAACGGCGACTACATCCACGACATCGCCAAGGACTTCTTGGCCAAGAAAACGGTGCAGGCCGACGACCGCAGCTTCACCGCCAGCGGCGACGTGAACGACATCGACGGCATGCGCCAGTTCGCCGTGGCCTATTTGCGCCACGAGCAAGACTTGGATTTACAAGCCTTTGCGGTGAAGTTCGACCACTATTACCTCGAATCCAGCCTGTACACCAGCGGTCGGGTCGAGGCCACGGTCAACAAGCTGGTTGCCAACGGCAAGACCTATGAGCAAGACGGCGCGCTGTGGCTGAAGTCGACCGACTACGGTGACGACAAGGACCGCGTCATGCGCAAGGGCGACGGCTCCTACACCTATTTTGTGCCCGATGTGGCCTATCACATTGCCAAGTGGGAGCGCGGTTTCAGCAAGGTCATCAACATCCAGGGCACCGACCACCACGGCACCATTGCCCGCGTGCGCGCCGGCCTGCAAGCCGCCGATGTGGGCATTCCCCAGGGTTACCCCGATTACGTGCTGCACACCATGGTGCGCGTGGTCAAGGGCGGCGAAGAGGTCAAGATCAGCAAGCGCGCCGGCAGCTATGTGACGCTGCGCGACCTGATCGAATGGACCAGCAAGGATGCGGTGCGCTTCTTTTTGCTCAGTCGCAAGCCCGACACCGAATACACCTTCGACGTCGATCTGGCGGTGCAGAAGAACAACGACAACCCGGTCTACTACGTGCAGTACGCGCACGCGCGCATCTGCTCGGTGCTGGCGAGCTGGGGTGGGGAACGCAAACGTCTGGCAGCGGTCGATCTGGGTCTACTGCAAAGTCCCGCAGCCCAGACGCTGATGCTCAAGCTGGCGCAGTACCCGGCCATGCTCACCGCCGCCGCGCAAGACTTTGCACCGCACGATGTGACCTTCTATTTGCGTGAGCTGGCGGCTGCTTACCACAGCTACTACGACGCCGAGCGCATTTTGGTGGACGACGAAGCGCTCAAGCTCGCGCGACTGGCGCTGGTCGCGGCCACTGCGCAGGTGCTGCACAATGGGCTGGCGGTGCTCGGTGTGAGCGCCCCAGAAAAAATGTGAGGCTTGGCCTCGTGCGAAAGGCAGTGATGGATCGTCGAACAAACGCCCGGGGGGGCACCTTGATCGGTTTTGTGTTGGGCCTGGTGCTGGGCGTGGGCGCCGCCCTGGCCGTGGCGGTGTATGTGACCAAAGTGCCGGTGCCTTTTGTGGACCGTGGCGTCACCCGCAACGCCGAGCAAGACCAGCAAGAAGCCGAGCGCAACAAGGGCTGGAACCCGAACGCCGGGATGGGCTTCAAGCACGAATTGCCGCCGCCGCCCGCCCCGCCGGCCCCCGCCGAGCCGGCAGAGGCCGCCGCCAGTCCTGCGGCGCCAGCCGACCCGGCAGACACCAAGGCCGCACCCGATGCCTTGGGCGAACTGCTCAAGGACAAAGGCGCCGACAAGGCAGCGGACAACAGTGCGGTTGCTGCCGCGCCCGTTGCCGTGCCCGAGCGGCAGATCTTTTTTGTCCAGGCTGGCGCGTTTCGCTCGGCCGAAGAGGCGGACGCTCAGCGCGCCCGGCTGGCCCTGCTGGGCCTGAACGCCCAGGTGAGCGAGCGCGAACAGGCGGGCAAACCCATTTACCGTGTGCGCCTGGGTCCGTTCAAAGAGCAGGACAAGGCCGAATCGGCGCTTGGGCAACTCAAGGCCGGCGGCGTGGAGGCCGCCTTGGTGCGGGTCCAGCAGCCGTAAACGGGAACTTGGGCGCCGCCACGGCGTCCACCCAGCATCCCCCTATGGAGCGCATGACATGCACAACCGACGTCAGTTTTCTCAACTTGCCATCGCCGCTGGACTGGGCGCTGCGCTGCCTGCGCAGGCCCAAATAGCCGGCTTCAAAGAAGGCAGCGATTACCTGCGTCTGCAGCGCCCCGCGCCAGTGGACAGCAAGGCCGGCCAGATCGAGGTGCTGGAGTTTTTTGCCTACACCTGCATCCACTGCTACAACTTCGAGCCGCTGCTCACTGCGTGGATGGCCAAAAAGCCCGCCAACGTGGTGGTGCGCCGCACGCCCGTGGCGTTCAGCCCCGCCATGGAGCCGCTGCAGCGCCTGTACTACGCGCTCGAAGCCATGGGCCGGGTCGGTGCCCTGCACGAAAAAGTGTTTCGCGCCATCCACGTCGACAAGGTGCGCATCGCGACGCCCGAGTCGATCGCCGACTGGGTGGCCAAGCAGGGCATCGACCGGACCCAGTTCAACCAGTTCTACAACTCCTTTGGTGTGGCGGGCAAAGCCAAGCGCGCCACCCAGCTGCAAGACGCCTACCAGGTGGAAGGCACGCCCGCTTTGGGAGTGGCTGGGCGCTTCTATATCAGCGGGCAAGGCCCACGCACCTTGGCGGTGGCCGATGCGCTGATCGCCGAATTGCGCAAAACCTGATCGGTGCCCACCACCCGGCACAGGCCCTTCGGGGCCTTTTTTGTGTGTGCCGCGCCCGCGCGCGGCGGCGACAGCGTGTGCGGGGCTGGCGCTGGCTACAATCGGATGCAAGTTTCATGCCCCTGACTATGTTCTTGAACCGATCGATTGCCCCTCTGTTGTGGCTGTGCCTGCTGGCGCTGTCGGTGCCCGCGCACGCCGAGCGGGCCGACCGCGACAAGCCCATGAACATCGAAGCCGACGCCCTGCGGCACGAAGACGCACAGCAGGTCACGCTGATCACGGGCAATGTGCTGATCACCAAAGGCACCATCACCATGCGTGGCCAGCAAGCGGTGGTGCGCCAAGCGCCCGATGGCAGCCAGCACAGCATCCTGACGGCCGCGCCGGGCGCGCGCGCCTTTTTCCGCCAAAAGCGCGAAGGTGTGGACGAATGGATCGAGGGCGAGGGCGAGAGCATCGTCTACGACAGCCAGACCGACACCGTCACTTTCCAGGGTCGTGCGGTGCTGCGCCGCCTGCGCGGCGCCCAGCTCAACGATGAGACCATGGGCCAGACCATTGTCTACAGTGGCCAGACCGAGATCTTCACCGTCGAGGGCCAGGCCCGCACCGCCGACAACCCCAGCGGCCGGGTGCGCGCCATGCTGACCCCGGTGCCCAAGCCCGGCGCCGCTCCCGCCGCCGCGCCAGCGGCGCCCGCCGCTCTCAAGCCGAGCGAGCGCATGAAGGATGCCACGCGGTGACGGCGGCTGCGACGGGTCGGCTAGAAGCCAGCGGGCTGAAAAAAGCCTACGGCAGCCGTCAGGTAGTGAAAAACGTGTCCCTCAGTGTCGACCGGGGCGAGGTCGTGGGCCTGCTGGGTCCCAACGGCGCGGGCAAAACCACCTCGTTTTACATGCTGGTGGGCTTGTTGCGCGCCGATGGTGGGCACATCACGCTCGACGGTCAGCGGGTCGACAGCCTGCCGATTCACCGCCGCGCTCGCCTGGGGCTGGGCTACCTGCCGCAAGAAGCGTCGATTTTTCGCAAACTCACCGTGGCGCAAAACGTGCGCGCGGTGCTGGAGCTGCAGGTCGACGAGCGCGGCAAAGCCTTGACCAATGCCGAGATCGACCGCCGCCTGAGTGGCCTATTGCAAGACCTACGGGTGGATCACCTGCGCGATTCGCCTGCGCCCGCGCTCTCTGGCGGCGAGCGGCGCCGGGTGGAGATCGCCCGCACCCTGGCCACCAATCCGCAGTTCATCCTGCTCGACGAACCGTTTGCCGGCATTGACCCGATTGCGGTGATCGAGATCCAGCGCATCATTGGTTTTCTCAAGTCCCGGGGCATTGGTGTGCTGATCACCGACCACAATGTGCGTGAGACGCTGGGCATTTGTGACCGCGCCTACATCATCAGCGACGGCCATGTGCTGGCCAGCGGCACACCGGCCGAGATTGTGGACAACGCCGACGTGCGTCGGGTCTACCTCGGCGAACACTTCCGCATGTGAGACCCGCGCCATGAAGCAAGGCCTGTCACTGCGCGTCTCCCAGCACTTGGCGCTCACGCCGCAGCTGCAGCAGTCGATCCGGTTGTTGCAGCTCTCTACGTTGGAAATGGCGCAGGAGGTCGAGCAGATGCTCGACGACAACCCATTTCTGGAGCGCGCCGACGACAGCGCCGAGCGCGAGGCCTTTGGCGTGGAGCAGGCCGATGCGCCGGTGAGCGCCGGAGAGCAACTGGCCGAACTGGGCGACACCACTGCGGTCGACCTGCCCTTCACCGCTCCCACGTCCAGCGCCAGCAGCGAGAGCGCCGCCGAATCCGACAGCGCGAGCCAGACCGAGGCCAGCATCGACGGCGCGCCCGATGTGGAGCAGAGCTGGGACGGCGACGGCACGGTGGAGATGGCACCCGACGACAGCGAATGGGGCGGCGACGCCCCACCGCGCAACGGCAGCACCGCCGACGACGAAACCGCCACCGCCACCGAGCTG
>CAMBOY010000143.1 GCA_945869245.1 Hydrogenophaga intermedia | reverse complement strand
CTTCGATAGCTTTCCACAAAGTTTTGCGAGTGACATCTGGCCACAGCACATCCATAAAAACGAATTCAGCGTAAACACTTTGCCAGGGCAAGAAGTTACTGGTGCGCTGCTCCCCCGATGAACGAAGGAAAAGATCGACATCGCTCATTTGAGGCGAATCCAAATACTTAGCAAAGACCTTTTCAGTTATTGCATCGGCCTTAATCTTGCCTCGCTTAACATCTCTTGCAAGTTCAGTTGCTGCATCAACTATTTCAGAACGCCCACCATAGTTAACGCACATATTCAAAGTTAAAACCTTGTTCTTCTTTGTCAGCTCTTCTGCTTCTTCAAGCTCTTTAATCACGGTGCTCCATAAACGCTTTGGGCGACCACATCGGGTGGAACCTTGCATGCGTTACAAAGCGTTACAGGGGCGGGTAGTGGCCGCACTGTAGCAGGGCCGCGCGGGTTGTGGCGCTTTGCAGCTGCTGCAACCACCAGCGTTGGGCTTGGCCGGTGTTCGAGGCGCTGCGCGGCAGCCGCCAGGCGTAGGCCACCCGCACCGGGCGCGGTGGCTGGGCCAGGGTCTTGACCACCAAGCGGCCTGCGGCAATGTGGGGCTGCGCCAGCGGCAGCGGCAGATAGCCCGCGCCCAAGCCGCGCAATTGCGCCTCGAGCTTGTGTTGCATGCTGGGCACGGTGAGCACCGCTTGGCCCGGCAAGATGTTGTGGCTCACACCGTGGCCTCGGCGCGTGCTGTCGGCCACCGCCACGCCACGGTGCGCGCGCAGGTCGTCGTCGCTCAGTGGGTGCTTAAGCGGGGCCAGCGGGTGGTGTGGCGCCACCGCATACACAAAGTCGACCGCGCCCAGCGGTGCGGTCTGGATGTCGGGCCAGCTGCCTTCCAGCGCCACACCCAGCGCAATGTCGGCTTGCCCGGTTTGCAGCGCTTCGACCGTGCCCGAGAGCGTTTCGGCGCGGATTTTCAGGCGCGTGGGCGCTTGCAGGGCATAAAACGCTTCACACAAGTCAAACAGCGTGGCGCGGTCGATCAGCGCGTCGGTGGCAAGGGTGAGTTGCGGCTCCCAACCGGTGGCCACGCGCTTGACCCGTTCGGCCACCGCGTCCAGCTCATTGAGCAAGTGGGCGCCGCCGCGCAGCAGCTCTTGCCCGGCGGGGGTGAGTTCGGCCTTGCGGCTGCTGCGATCGAACAGCAGCACGTCCAGTGCGTCTTCGATCTGGCGCACCCGGTAGGTCAGGGCGCTGGGCACCAAGCCCAGCTCGCGGGCGGCGGCGGCCATGCTGCCCAGGCGTGCCACGGCCTCGATCAAACCGAGGTTGTCGGCGGACAGCACGGCGCGTGGGGCGAGTCGGTGGGGTGGGGAGGGCATGCCAGAGCTATTCAAATAAATTGAATGGTGCCATCAAACCCGCGCGCCCGGCAAGACCCGCTGCCTGCTCACAATCACACCCATGCCGACGCCACATTGGCGCGGCCGCTTCAGGAGACCCACCATGATGACTGTGCGTTCCGCCAGCGCCCGTGGCCACGCCCAACACGGCTGGCTCGACAGCTACCACTCGTTTTCGTTTGCCGACTATTACGACCCGGCCTGGATGGGCTGGGGCAATTTGCGGGTGATCAACGAAGACCGCATTGCCCCTGGCACCGGTTTTGGCACCCATGGCCACCGCGACATGGAGATCGTGAGCTATGTGCTCAGCGGCGCGCTGGCCCACCAGGACAGCATGGGCAACGGCACCAGCATTCCGCCCGGCGATGTGCAGCGCATGAGCGCCGGCAGCGGGGTGCGGCACAGCGAATACAACCACGCGCCCGACGCCACCACCCATTTCCTGCAAATCTGGATTGAGCCCAACGAGCGCGGCATCGCGCCGGGCTACGAGCAAAAGAGCTTTACCGAGGCCGACAAGCGCGGCGCCTTGCGTCTGGTGGCGGCGCCCGATGGCGACCAGGGCTCGGTCACCCTCCACGCCGACGCCCGGATCTACTCGGGCCTGTTCGATGGCAGCGAGACCGCCACGCTGGCGTTGCAGCCTGGGCGCAAGGCCTATGTGCACCTGGTGCGCGGCGCGCTCAGCGTCAACGGCCAGCGCCTGCGCACGGGCGACGCTCTGGCCATGGCCGACGAGACCGCGGTGCAGCTGGCCGACGGCGATCAGGCCGAGGTGCTGGTGTTCGACCTCGCCCCTTGAATTTCCCCGCGCCGGCCCGACGTCCGATCGCTTGTGTTTGTGTGTCTTCCCTCAACCTTCAGGAGTTTTTGATATGGCAAAGATTGCAGTGGTCTACCACTCTGGCTACGGCCACACCCAGTTCATCGCGCAGCAAGTGGCGCAAGGCGCCCAGGCCGATCTGGTGGCGGTGGACGCCGACGGCAACGTGAGCGAATCCGACTGGGCGCTGCTCGACGCCGCCGACGCCATCGTCATGGGCAGCCCGACCTACATGGGCATGGTGAGCTGGCAGTTCAAGAAGTTCGCCGACGCCTCGTCCAAGCGCTGGTTCACCCGCGCCTGGCAAGACAAGTTCTTCGCCGGCTTCACGGTCAGCGCCAGCTTGGTGGGCGACAAGGGCATGACCCTGGCCTATCTGCAAACCCTTGCCTCGCAACACGGTGGTTTGTGGATCAGTTTGGGCCTGCCACCGTCCAACGCCAGCGCCGCCACCCGCAACGACGTGAACAACCTGGGCGGCTCGGTCGGTCTGCTGGTGCAAGCCCCGTCCGACGGCGGTGCCGACAAAATCCCCGCTGGCGATGTGCAAACCGCCCGCCAGTTTGGCGAGCGCGTGGCGTCGGTGGTGGGCCGCTTGGTGCCGTGAGTCGGGTCGGCGTGTGCGTGGTGCAAACGCCGACACCCCAACTCTGGCGTCAGCTTGCGTGTGGGTGTGCTTCTACAATGGCGCTTCCTTGTTCGGGGGTGTTCGCATGAAGCTTTTTGCCGTTTGGCGCCACGCCTTGGTGGCCGTGCTGATAGGGTGGTCGCTGGCACTGGCCGCCCACGCACAAACCGCGCCGCAGTCGAAGAATTACGCACCTGGGTTTACCGAACGCACGGCGGGCAGCAAACTGCTGGTCTTGCCCGCCGAGGTCGAGTTGTTTTCCATCAGCGCCGGCGGGGTGCAGCAGCCCCGCGCCGACTGGACCCAGGCCGCCAGCGACCTGATTGAAAAGGGCCTCAACAACCGATCTGCCCTGTTTGGTCAGGGCATGGGATTTTTGTCCGACGCGCACGCCGACGACGTGGCCGAAGTGTTGCACCTGCACAAAGCGGTGGTGCGCTCGGTGTTCTTGCACCACATGGTGGCCGGCCCCTACCAACTGCCGACCAAGGGCGGCCGACTGGACTGGTCCATGGGCGATGCGGTCAAACCGTTGCGCGACAAAACCGGTGCCGACTACGCGCTGTTTGTGTGGGTGCGCGACTCTTACGCATCGGCCGAACGCAAAGCGGCCATCGTGGCCTTTGCTCTGCTATCGGGTGGGGGGCTGTTGCAAGGCGGCCACCAATTGGCCTACAGCTCGTTGGTGGATTTGCGCAGCGGCCAGGTGGTGTGGTTCAACTCCTTGAGCCGATCGTCCGGCGATTTGCGCGAAGCGGCGGGGGCAGAGGAAACCATCGAGACCTTGTTGCAGCGCTTTCCGCCCTTGGCGCGTGGTCGCTGAAGCACGGCCATGCAAGACGACAGCCAACCCCTGAATCGGCGTGCCTGGCTGCGCGCGGGGTGCGCCCAGTGCGTCGCTCTGGCGGCGTGGGTGGGCACGCCCGCGGCGGCGCAAACCGCCACACCGGTGGCCAGCGACCCAGCGGCTTTGCCACCCCGGTTGGCCCGCCCGGCCCCCAACACCGACGAAGGCGGCATTTGGGCCATGATGGACCGGGAAGAAGCCCGGCTGCGCCGAAGTCCTTTTGCGGTGCGCGACAAGGCGCTCAACACGTTTTTGAGCGACATGGTGTGCCGCCTGGGTGGTGAGCATTGCGCCGATGTGCGTGTGCATGTGGTGCGCACCCCACTGTTCAACGCCACCATGTCGCCCAACGGCATGATGCAGATTTGGACCGGTTTGCTGCTGCGGGTGGAAAACGAGGCCCAGCTGGCGGCCGTGGTGGGCCATGAACTCGCGCATTATCTGGAGCGTCATGCACTCGAGCAGCTGCAAGACGCCAAGAGCCGATCGGCCTTTGCGCAGTTCATCGGCATGTTTGGCGCAGTCGGCGCCTTGGCGCAGCTGGGTCTGCTGGCGGGCGCATTTGCGTTTTCGCGCGAACACGAAACCCGAGCCGA
This sequence comes from Hydrogenophaga intermedia, assembly GCA_945869245.1. Classification (GTDB taxonomy): domain Bacteria; phylum Pseudomonadota; class Gammaproteobacteria; order Burkholderiales; family Burkholderiaceae_C; genus Hydrogenophaga; species Hydrogenophaga intermedia_B. Next base: position 3,618 of record CAMBOY010000143.1, on the reverse strand, counting down.
TCGTCTTGGCATGCAGCTGATGAAACGCGCCAGCTACGACGGCCAAGAGGCGGCCAAAGTATGGGACAACCTGCTGGGTGAGCTCAAGGTGACCGGAGGCGAAGAGGTCGGCTCCAGAAGCCCCATGTTTGCTACCCATCCGGCGGTGGCCGAACGGCGCAACACCCTGATGGCGATGGCCGGTGGCGCCAGCGGTGAACGCGGCGTGGCGACACTGCGCAGCGTGCTGGCACCGCACCGGCAGAATTGGCTGCAAGACGAAATCAAGCGTGGCCAATACGAAGAAAGCCTGGTGCTGTTTGACCGCTTGCTCGGCCAGCACCACACCGACGCGGCGCTGCTGTTGTCGCGCGGCGAGGTGTTCCGCCTGCGGGCGGGTACCGATGATTTGCCACGCGCCTTGCAAGACTTGTCTGCCGCGGCCGCCATGCCCGATGTGCCACCCGAAGTGCACCGCTCACTGGCGTTTGTGCACCGCCAGCGTGAAGACAAAGCCGCCGCCATCGCCTCGTTTGAGCGGTATTTGCAACTTTTGCCGCAGGCGGTCGATGCGCCCCTGATCGAGCGCTATCTGTCGGAGCTCAAGACATGAAACTGTGGATCGCCACCTTGGCGCTGGCTGTTTTGGCCGGCTGCGCTACACCCATTGAGAAGGTCGAGGGCGAGCGCGCGCTCAGCGAATCGCTGACAGTGCAGGTCGACAGCGCCTGGAACCGCATGAACCTGCCCGGCGCCAAAGAGCCGTACGAAACCTGGACCCAGGAAGGGCTGACGCTGGACCATTTGCGCTTCTGGTCGGGTGTGGCCAGCGGCCAGCCCATGGCCCAAAAGCGCCCGGCACCGCCTGGCGGCACTGCGCCGCGTGTGCCCACTTTCGAGGCCACCATGACACCCGAGCAGCTGGTGCAGCAGTTCGAAATCTTGTACGCAGCCGATGGCTCGCTCATCACCATGGGCCGCATCGAACCCGCCCGTTTTGCCGGTGTCAACGGCCTGCGGATCGAGTTTGAGTGGGTGCGCAAAGACGACGATGTGCAGCTCAAAGGTGTGGGCTGGCTGGCGGTGAGCAACGGCAAGTTGTACGCCGCTACGTTTGCGGCGCCGCGCCTGTATTTCTTCGACCGGCTGTATCCCCGCGCCTTGGCGGTGGTCAACACCGCCGCCATCAAGCCCTGAGCCACCACCGGCGCAGCCATGAGCACCTTGTGGACCTTGTTGTCGTGGGGCGATTGGCTGGCCTTGCTGTTGTTCGGCGTGCTGTGGATCGGATACGCGCTGTTTGCCCGGGCGTGGGGGCAACGCGGCGCGTCGCTGTTGGTCACCACCAACCGCTACCGGCGTTTGTGGATGGAGCAGGCCAGCGCGCGCGACCCGCGCATGCTCGATGGCCTGATCGCCCAAAGCCTGGCGCAGACGCCGGCGTTCTTCTCTTCCACCACCATTCTGATCATCGGTGCCTTGTTTGCTTTGCTGGGCACCAGCGACAAGGCGGTGGAGCTGATGAGCGAGATCCCGTTTGCCAAAGCCACCCCGGTGGCGGTGTTCGATGCCAAGGTACTGTTGCTGATTGGCATCTTTGTCTACGCTTTTTTTCGATTCTCTTGGTGCATGCGCCAGTACACCTTTGTGTCCCTGTTGGTGGGGGCCATGCCGTCGCCACAAGACTTTGAGCACACCCCCGAGCGGCGCGGCCGTTATGTAGAAAAAGCCGCCGCCATGGTGGGTTCTGCAGCCGAAACGTTCAACGACGGTTTGCGCGCTTACTACTTTTCGTTTGCCGCCATCGCCTGGTTTTTTTCTCCTTGGGCCATGGTGCTGGCCACCGGGGTGGTGGTGCTGATTCTGTACCGCCGCGAATTCCGTTCCGAAGCGCTCGATATCTTGCGCGATTGAGCACCTGAGCCGTGCGCCCAAGGCCTTGCTACAGCGCCACAGTCGCGGGGTGGGCTTCTACAATGCCCGCATGTTTGTACACCTGCGCTTGCATACCGAGTTTTCTGTGGTCGACGGCACCGTCCGCATCGACGAGGCGGTGGCCACAGCGGCGGCGGACCGCCAGCCGGCCCTGGCCATCACCGATCTGTCCAACCTGTTTGGCGCCATCAAGTTTTACAAGGAAGCGCGGGGTCAAGGCGTCAAGCCGGTGATCGGCGCTGAGGTGTATGTACAAGGCCTGTTGCCAGAAGCCGGCAGCGCCGGTTCGATGCAGGCGCCAGTGGCACCGCGTGTGCTGCTGCTGGTGCAAGACTGGGCTGGCTACCTCAATCTGAGTGAACTGCTGGCGCGCGCTTGGACACGCCATGTGGTGCGCGACGTGGCGGTGCTCAAGTGGGAGTGGTTGCAGGAACTCAACGCCGGTTTGATTTGCCTGTCGGGCGCACACGCCGGGCCGGTGGGCCAGCCGCTGCTGGCCGGCGACCACCAGCGCGCCGCCGATGTGGCCTTGCAAATGGCCAGTGTGTTTGCTCACCGCTTTTATCTGGAGGTGCAGCGCGCCGGCCGCCCCGATGACGAGCGCCATGTGCTGCACGCGGTGCAACTGGCGGCCCGCCTGCACCTGCCGGTGGTGGCCACCCACCCGGTGCAGTTTTTGGGCCCTGACGACTACGAGGCCCACGAGGCCCGGGTGTGTATTGCCCAAGGTGAGATTCTGGCCGACGCCCGCCGGGTGCGCCGCTTCACCCGCGACCAGTATTTCAAGTCGTCGCAAGAGATGGCGACCTTGTTCGCCGATCTGCCGTCGGCCCTGGCCAACACGGTAGAGATTGCGCGCCGCTGCAACCTCACCCTGACGCTGGGCAAACCGCAGCTGCCCAACTTCCCGATCCCACCAGTCGATGGGGTGGTGATGTCGGTGGAGGACTATTTTCGCCACGTGTCGCACCAAGGACTCGAGGGCCGTCTGCGCCATCTGTACCCCAAGGAAGCTGAGCGCGAAGCCCAGCGCCCGCGCTATGTGGAGCGGTTGGAGTTTGAGCTCAACACCATCTTGAAGATGGGCTTCCCGGGCTACTTCCTCATCGTGTCCGACTTCATTCAGTGGGCCAAGGAAAACGGCTGTCCGGTAGGCCCGGGCCGGGGCTCAGGCGCTGGTTCGTTGGTGGCGTATGCGCTGCTCATCACCGACCTCGACCCGCTGCAATACAACCTGCTGTTCGAGCGTTTTTTGAACCCTGAGCGGGTGTCCATGCCCGACTTCGACATCGACTTTTGCCAGGCCAATCGCGACCGGGTGATCGACTATGTGAAAGACCGCTACGGCAAAAACGCGGTGAGCCAGATCGCCACCTTCGGCACCATGGCCGCGCGCGCGGCCATCCGCGACGTGGGCCGGGTGCTGGATTTCAGCTACGGTTTTTGCGACGGTATCTCCAAGCTCATTCCGAACAAGCCGGGTATGAGCGTGACGCTGCAGTACCCGCCCGAGCCGAAAAAAGAAGGCGACAAGAACAACTACGCCATCGAGATGGAGCCGGTGCTGGCCGAGCGCATCCAGAAGGAAGACGATGTCAAGACGCTCATCGAGCTGGCGCAGAAGCTCGAGGGTATGACCCGCAATGTGGGTATGCACGCAGGGGGCGTGCTGATTGCACCGGGCAAGCTGACCGATTTCTGTCC
>CAMBOY010000142.1 GCA_945869245.1 Hydrogenophaga intermedia | reverse complement strand
CTGCCTTCGCGCTCAATCGCATCGCGCAAGCCAGCCGATGCGGCGTACACCAAGCTGCCCTCCAGCCCAGTCTCGGTCAACACGCACTCGCCCTTGCGTTCAAAGCCTGGTGCGTGCAGCACCACCCCCTTGAGCGGCGCGCCGGCGTGTGCCGCGCGCAGCGAAGCGCTCCAACCTGGCCCGGCGTGGTGCACGCCGGTGCCAGCGACATCAAATCCGCAGTTGGCCGGGCGCAGCGCGCGCATAGGCACACCATGCTCCGCCAACCAGTGTTGCCAGCGTCCGTCCGATCCCAGGCGCGACCACGAGCCCCCGCCCATGGCCAATACCACCTGATCAAACACCGCGACCTGCGGCCCTTGGGCGGTGTCGAAACTGAGTTGCCAGCGCCCCTCGTCGGGCTGCAAGCGCACACAGCGGTGGCGCATGTGGAACGCGACCGCTGCGCCCGAGGCGGGGTGTCGCAGACGCTGCAGCCAAGCCCGCAACAAAGGCGCCGCTTTCATGTCCATCGGGAACACCCGCTGCGAAGAGCCCACAAAGGTGTCGATGCCCAGTCCGTGGGCCCACGCCCGCACCGCGTCGCCACCAAATTGCGCGAGCCAGGGTGCCACCTCGGCTTGGCGGTCCGCGTAGCGGGTACCAAACACAGCGGGGGCTTCGGCGTGGGTGAGATTCAATCCCCCCAAACCCGCCAACAAAAATTTGCGTCCGACCGACGGCATGGTGTCGTACACATGCACCTCACGTCCAGCCGCGCTCAGCACCTCGGCAGCGGCCAAACCCGCCGGACCGGCACCCACAATCGCAATCGAAGCCATAAACCACCTTCTCGCCCGGCAAGAGCGCCGCACGCGCCTCGACAAGGGACGCTTTCTGTCACAATTGGATCATGCCAAAGCGAACCTTTGGCCGCTTTCCCTTCATTCCTGCAACCGCATAGAGCACCTTTGAGGTTATTCATGGCCAGCGATCTGATCAAACACGTTACCGAAGCCAGCTTTCAGGCCGACGTTCTCGACTCAAACACGCCCGTTCTGGTGGACTTTTGGGCTGAGTGGTGCGGCCCCTGCAAGATGATCGCGCCGATGCTCGACGAAGTCGCCAGCAGCTACGCCGGCAAGGTGCAAATTGCCAAGGTCAATGTCGACAACGAGGGCGGGCTTGCTGCGCGCTTTGGCGTGCGGGGCATCCCCACGCTCACGCTGTTCAAAGGCGGCCAAGTGGTGGTGACCAAAGTGGGCGCCTTGCAGAAATCGCAGCTCACCGCGCTGCTCGACGCCAACGTGTAAGGTGCGCGTTTGGGTGCCCCAGGCACCCAAACAGGCCCATCCCCTGCGGCAAGGGGAGTTTTGCTGTCATAATGCAACTCGGACCACGCTGAGTTGTCCTCTTTTTGTTGAGCCGGTCGTTCTGACCATTGCGCTCTTCCCCCTACCCAACTTTTCTACGGAGTGCATTTCATGCACCTGAACGAGCTCAAGGCACTGCATGTGTCTGATGTGGTCAAACAAGCCGAGGCGCTGGAGATCGAAAACACCGGTCGCATGCGCAAGCAGGAATTGATGTTTGCCATCATCAAAAAACGCGCCAAAGCCGGCGAGTTGGTGTTTGCCGACGGCATTTTGGAGGTCTTGCCCGACGGCTTTGGCTTCCTGCGCAATATGGACACAAGCTTTACCGCGTCCACCGACGACATCTACATTTCGCCGAGCCAGATTCGCCGCTTTAATTTGCACACCGGCGACATGATCGAAGGCGAAGTGCGTATTCCCAAGGATGGCGAGCGCTATTTCGCCCTCAACAAACTCGACAAGATCAACGGTCTGCCGCCCGAGCAGAACAAACACAAGATCATGTTCGAGAACCTGACACCGCTGTTCCCCAAAGAGCAAATGCGCTTGGAACGCGATATCAAGGGCGAAGAAAACATCACCGGCCGCATCATCGACATCATCGCCCCCATCGGCAAAGGCCAGCGCGCCCTGCTCGTGGCGCCGCCCAAGAGCGGCAAGACCGTGATGATGCAGCACATGGCCCACGCCATCACCGCCAACAACCCCGACGTCACCTTGATGGTTCTGTTGGTCGACGAGCGTCCAGAAGAAGTGACCGAGATGCAGCGTACCGTGCGCGGCGACGTCATCGCCTCCACATTTGACGAACCCGCTGCGCGCCACGTGCACGTGGCTGAAATGGTGATCGAGCGCGCCAAACGTCTGGTGGAGCTGAAAAAAGATGTGGTGATTCTGCTGGACTCGATCACCCGACTGGCCCGCGCCTACAACAACGTGCTGCCCTCGTCTGGCAAAGTGCTCACAGGCGGTGTCGATGCCAACGCGCTGCAGCGGCCCAAGCGTTTCTTCGGCGCGGCACGCAATGTCGAGGAAGGCGGTTCGCTGACCATCATCGCCACCGCCTTGATCGACACTGGCAGCCGCATGGACGAAGTGATTTTTGAAGAATTCAAAGGCACAGGCAACTCCGAAGTGCATTTGGACCGCCGTCTGTACGAAAAGCGGGTGTTCCCCTCGATCCAGCTCAACCGCAGTGGCACCCGCCGCGAAGAATTGCTGCTGCAGCCCGAAATCCTGCAAAAGACCCGCATCCTGCGTCAGTTCATGTACAACATGGACGAGATTGAAGCGATGGAAATGGTCTTGAAAAGCATGAAAGCCACCAAGAACAATTCCGAGTTCTTCGACATGATGCGCCGAGGCGGGTGACAGAGAACTCCCCGCTGCGAGGGGGTGCCCTGCGCGCCTGAGCGCAGGTTTGCCCCCCGCAACTTAGGGCGCGTTCTGAGCGCACAGCGGGGGTGGGTTATAATCCGATGTTTCCCGCGTGGCAAGTACGTTGAAAATGGTTTTCGACGCGGCTGCCACCACTGAACCACAGGAAAAGTCATGAAAGACGGCATTCACCCCAATTACCGCGAGGTTTGTTTCCTCGACCTGTCCAACAACTTCAAGTTCGTGACCCGCTCCTGCGCGCCCACGAAAGAATCCATCAAGCTGGACGACGGGCGCGAACTGCCGCTGTACAAGCTCGACACCTCGAGCGAGTCGCACCCGTTCTACACCGGCACCCAGAAGTCGGTCGACAACATGGGTGGTCGCGTCGAGAAGTTCCGCAATCGTTTCGCTCGCACCAGCAAGTGAAACCGGCGGCGCACGGCGCAGCACAAGCAGCCTTCGGGCTGCTTTTTTTTCGCTGGTACTGTCCTCAGCTCCCGGTTGCGCCGCTTCGTTAAGATGCCCCTGTGAACTCACCCAACCCCGCCATCGTCACCCAGGCCGCCGTGCGGCGTTTGCCACGCTGGGCTTTGTGGTTGTTTTGTTTCGCCTATGTGATCCCCGGTTTTATCGGCCGCAATCCGTGGAAAGACGACGACATCGCCAGCTTCGGCGTCATGCACGCCATGGCGATGGGCGACAGCGCGTGGTGGCAGCCTTCGCTGGGCGCTTTGGCGATCGACTCGTCCGCATGGGCCGCTTACTGGTTGGGCGCCGCGGCAATCCAGCTCTTGCCTTGGCTCGATCCGGTGGTGGCCAGCCGTGTGCCATTCGCCGCGCTGCTGGGGCTGACGCTGGCCTGCACCTGGTACAGCACCTACCACCTCGCGCGTTTGCCGGCCGCGCAACCGGTGGCGTTTGCGTTTGGTGGCGAAGCCAAGCCGGTGGACTATGCCCGCGCGCTGGCCGACGCCTCGTTGCTGGCCTTGATCGCATGCCTGGGTTTGGCCCAGCTCAGCCATGAAGTGACCCACGATGTGGTGCGTCTGGCCTGCTGGAGCGCGCTGATGCTGGCGGTGGCGCGCCAGATCAGCGACCCGGATGGGGCGCGGCTCAACACGCTCTTGTTTGTGGGTGCAGTGGGCGGACTGCTGCTGGCCGGACATGGCAAAGCCACAGTGCCTCTGGCATTGGGTTGGATTGCGGTGAGCCTGCAAGCCTCACGCAGCCATCCGGCGCGCTGGGCCACCGCTGGGCTGTGGTTGCTGTGCACACTGCTGCTGACCGCGGCCGCGTGGTCAGTTGGCGCTCTGCCCACCCTGCCGGTGCATTGGCCCCACAACGCCGACGACTGGCAGCGCTGGCTGCAACTGCAGCTCTGGTTCAGCTGGCCCGCGTGGCCGCTGGCGCTGTGGACTCTGTGGCGCTGGCGCCGCCAGTTGGGCAGTGCCCATGTGGCCTTGCCGCTATGGGGCCTGGCCATGGGCTTGTGGGCGAGTTTGGTGCTGGACGACAAAGACCGTGCGCTGCTGCCGGTGCTCTCAAGCGTGGCGGTGCTGGCGGCGTTTGCCCTGCCCACCATGCGGCGCAGCGCCAGTGCGCTGATCGATTGGTTTGCCTTGCTGTTTTTCAGCGCCTGCGCCCTGGTGATCTGGATCGTTTGGCTGGCTATGCAAACCGGCGTGCCCGCCAAACCAGCGGCCAATGTGGCCAAGCTTGCGCCCGGTTTTGCCGCCGAATTCGGTTGGCTGGCGTTTGTGCTGGCCTTGGCGGCCACCGTGGCCTGGGTGGCGCTGGTGGCTTGGCGCAGCGGCGCGCACCGCCCCGCGCTGTGGAAAAGTCTGGTGCTGCCCGCCGCCGGCACCACCTTGTGCTGGTTGCTGCTGATGACGCTGTGGCTGCCGCTGTTGGACTTCGCCCGCAGCTACGCCGCCATGTCGAACCAATTGGCGCGTTTGCTACCGCCTCAAGCCTGTGTGGTGGCGCTGGACCTCAATCCCAGCCAAGTAGCTGCCCTGCGCTACCACGCCAAGCTCCAGGTACAAGAGCTTGGCCGTGGTGATGCCGATTGCCAGCATCTGGTCACCAGCAGCCGACCCCGCGTGGAGCGCGAGCTTGATCTCACCCAGTGGGCCTACAAGGCGCGTGTCTACCGACTCGGTGAGCGCCGTGAGAGCCTGGTGCTCTACCAACGCCTCGTGCCCTGATGCCGGCAGGGATGATCGGGGCGCCGGCCATTGGGCTGGCACATCAGCCGGTCCGAACCCGCACCGCCGGCCAGACGATAGAAAACGTCGACCCTTTGCCCAGCTCACTGCTCACTTGCAGTTGACCGCCGTGGCGCTGGGTGACGTGCTTGACGATGGCCAGCCCCAAGCCGGTGCCACCGGACTCGCGCGAGCGACTGCGGTCCACCCGGTAAAAGCGCTCGGTTAGGCGGGGTATGTGCTCGGCCGCTATGCCGGGCCCGGTGTCGCGCACACCAAACACCGCAGAGCCCTCTTCGCTCAGCCGCCAGCCCAGACGGATTTCTCCACCCGCCGGGGTGTAGCGCACCGCGTTGCTCATGAGGTTGGACATCGCACTCAACACTTCGGTCTTGGCGCCCGAAATCCAGAACGGCGCCGACGACTCGAGCCGAATCTGGTGCGCCACGGTGCCCAAGGTCTGCGAAAGCCCTAGGGCTTCTTGGTGTACGTGGGCCAACAGTTCTTGGGTGTTCATCCAGTCGCCCACCCCAGGCGAAGGACTGCCTTCCAGACGCGACAGCGTCAGCAAATCGCTCACCAAGGTCTGCATGCGGTGGGCCTGCTGGCTCATCATGGCCAAGTATTGGTGGCGCTCGCCCTCACTGAGCGGAATGTTCTGCATGGTCTCGACAAAACCGCTCAACACTGTCAGCGGAGTGCGAATCTCGTGTGAGACATTGGCGACAAAGTCTCGGCGCATGGCTTCAGCCAACTGCACCGTGGTCACATCGCGCGACAGCAGCAATTTGCGTTTTTTACCGTATGGGTGGATTTGGATCGAGATTTGGCGCGACTGCGTGGGCAGTGTGTGCGGCGCCTCAATCTGAATTTCATGCGAGAAGTCGCCCGCCGACATGTAGCCGGTGAAACCGGGGTGGCGCACCAAGTTGCGGATGTAGTTGCCCACGTCGCGCTGGGCGTCAAAACCGAGTTGATCGGCGGCCGTCAAATTGGCCCATTCAATACGGGCCTGCGCGTCGAGCAACACCACACCATTGGGCGAGGCTTGAATGGCGGCCAGAAAGTCTTCCAGGCGCGCGTCGGCGTTGCCTATTTTCTTCTCGAACTTGCGCACCAGCTTGCGTGCGCGCTCCAGCACATCGCCCCATAAGCCCGATACCCGGGGCAAGTTGTCGACGTCCAGCGAGCTCAGCCAATGCAAGACCCGGTAGGCCCGCAGGCCGTCAAACACCGCCCACACGCCAGCGCCCAGCAAAGCGCCCGCCAGAGTCCAGGGCGAGGAGTCGTGGGCCAAGCCCCAGACCGCCCCCAGCGCCACTAGGAGCAGCAGTTCAATTGCGCGGCGCGTCATGCGCCCGTGGGTTTGTTGGGCGCCTCTAGGGCCTGGACCGACAGGCGATAGCCCGCTCCACGCACGGTTTCGATCAGGGCAGCGGCGTCGCCCAGCGATTCACGCAGGCGCTTGATATGCACATCCACAGTTCGCTCCTCGATAAACACATGGTCACCCCATATCTTATCGAGCAGCATGGCCCGCGTATGCACCCGCTCGGCGTGCTTCATCAAATAGTGCAAGAGCTTGAACTCGGTCGGTCCGACCTTGAGTTCTTGCCCACGAAAGCTCACCCGGTAGGTCGCGGCATCAAGCGACAGCTCGCCCACTTGCACCGAGTCGCTCACCACCTCCGGCGCGCGGCGGCGCAGCACAGCGCGGATGCGAGCCAGCAGCTCCTGGGTAGAGAACGGCTTGGTGATGTAGTCGTCCGCACCCGCGTCGAGCCCCTGCACCTTGTCGCTCTCGTCGCTGCGTGCCGTGATCATGATGATCGGCACACCTTTGGTGCGCTCGTGCTTGCGCCACTGTCGGGCCAGCACCGCCCCGCTCTCACCGGGCAACATCCAGTCCAACAAAATCAGATCGGGCAATACCGCGTCGATTTCACGCTGGGCGCCGGCACCGTCGAACACGATGGTCGGTGCCAAGCCGTTGTGCCTCAAGTTCACAGCGATCAGTTCGGCGATGGAAGGCTCGTCCTCGACCACCAAAACACGCGGTAGTTTTCTCATCAAGAATCCATCTCAACAACATACGGGCGCAGCGTCGCCGTCAGGCGCGTGCCTGCGGCGTCACCGGACCACCGACTCCACTTTGTCCATGGGGCTGTGGCGCACGTCTTCACCTTTGACAATGAAGATGATTTGCTCGGCGATATTTTTCGAGTGGTCGCCCACACGCTCAATCGCTTTGGCCAGGAACAACAGGTCCAGGCTGGGGGAAATGGTGCGCGCGTCTTCCATCATGTAGGTGATGAGCTTGCGCAAGAAGCCGTTGTATTCGACGTCGATCGCATCGTCCTGTTTCATGATGTCCAACGCAATCGCGGTGTCGAGACGGGCGAAAGCGTCCAGCGACTTGCGCAACTGGCCAGCGGCCAGCTCGGCGGCCACCCGCAACTCTGAACTGGGCAAATTGCGTGGCGTACCACCGTCGATGATCGACAGCACCATGCGGGCCATGCGGGCGACTTCGTCGCCCGCGCGCTCCAGGTTGCGGGTGGTGCTGGAGATGGCCATCAGAAAACGCAGGTCGCGAGCGGTCGGCTGGCGACGGCCAATGGTAGAAATGATCTCGTGATCGATTTCCACTTCCATGCGGTTGATGCGGGTTTCGTTCTCCAGTACCTGCCGAGCCGATTCTGGACTCAGGTGGATCAAGGCATACACCGCCTGGTGCAGCTGAGACTCCACCAAGCCCCCCATTTCCAACACATGGGTGGAGATGGAGTTGAGTTCGGCATCAAATTGGCTGGAAATGTGTTTGTCGCCCATGAGAAATCCTCTGCAAGATAGGGTGGATCAGCCGAAGCGGCCGGTGATGTAGTCTTCGGTCTCAGTGCGCTGGGGTTTGAAGAAAATCTGTTCAGTCTGGCCGAACTCGATCAGTTCGCCCAGGTACATATAGGCGGTGAAAT
>CAMBOY010000141.1 GCA_945869245.1 Hydrogenophaga intermedia | reverse complement strand
CGCCAGCTCGGCCAGCGCGGGCGTGGCCAGGTGGTAGTCCAGCCGCCAGCCCACGTTCTTGGCGTAGGCCTGGCCGCGGTTGCTCCACCAGGTGTAGCAAGCGTCGGTGGTGTCGGGCTGCAGCCGGCGGTACACATCGACCATGCCGCCCTCGGTGGTGAGTTGGGTCATCCAGGCGCGCTCCTCGGGCAAAAAGCCGCTGTTCTTGAGGTTGCCTTTCCAGTTCTTGAGGTCTTTTTCCTGGTGGGCGATGTTCACGTCGCTGCACACCACCACCTCGCGCTCGGCTTTGAGCGCCATCAGATGTGGATAGAACCGATCCAGAAAGCGGTATTTGGCCGCTTGCCGCTCGGGGCCGGATGAGCCGCTCGGGAAGTACACGCTGACGACGGACAACTTGCGCCCGGGCTTGTCAAAGCGCAGCTCCAGGTAGCGGCCCTCGGCGTCGAACTCGCCGCCGTCAAAGCCCACCACCACATCGCTGGGTTCGTGCCGGCTGTACACACCCACACCCGAATAGCCTTTTTTCTCCGCAAACTGAAAATACCCGCGCAGGCCGGCCAGTGTGTCGAACTTGCCCCCCACGTCGGCGGCCTGGGCCTTGACTTCTTGCACACACATACAATCTGGATTGTGGCTTTCCAGCCAGGCTTCGAGGCCTTTGCTGGTGGCGGAGCGGATACCGTTGAGGTTGAGGCTGGTGAGTGTGAACAAGGATGTCCCCATGGTGATGCAGACGGCCGCTGGTGCGGCGCTGGCGCAAGAGTTTGTGGCGTTTTGTGTGGCGTCGGGCGCCTTGCGTTTTGGCCAGTTCAAGACCAAAGCCGGCCGCATGAGCCCGTATTTTTTTAATGCTGGGCTGTTTGACGACGGCGCCAAGCTTGGCCGACTGGCCCAATTCTATGCACAGGCCCTGATGGACAGCGGCCTTGAGTTCGACATGATCTTCGGCCCGGCCTACAAAGGCATTCCGCTGGGCGCGGCGGTGTCGATCGAGCTGGCGCGCCTGGGCCGCAACGTGCCTTTTGCCTACAACCGCAAGGAAGCCAAAGACCACGGCGAGGGCGGCACCCTGGTGGGCGCGCCGCTGCAAGGCCGGGTGCTGATCGTCGACGATGTGATGAGCGCGGGCACCGCCGCGCGCGAATCGATTGCGCTGATCCGCGCGGCCGGCGCCACCCCACACGCGGTGGCGATAGCCCTGGACCGCCAAGAAAAAGCCACCGAAGTCGGCGCCGACGGCCAGGTGCGCGATGTGGACCACAGCGCCGTGCAATACGTGCAGAACACACTGGGTTTAGAGGTCTGCGCCATTGCCCGGCTGGCCGATCTGATGCAGTATCTGCAGGCACAGGCCGGCACCGAGCTGGCCGCCCACATCGACGCCGTGCGCGCCTACCGCGAGCGCTACGGCGTCGCTTAAGGACCCTTGATTTGCGACCACGTCTGCTGCCCGTTCTGATGGTGATCACCAGCGCCTGGCTGGCCGGCCCGACGTGGGCGCAAAAGATTTACACCTGCGTCGACAAGAACGGCCGGCGCATCACCTCCGACCGGCCCATTCTGGAGTGCATCGACCGCGAACAGCGCCAGCTCAGCGGCAGCGGCACGGTGCAGCGGGTGATTCCGCCCAGCTTGACGTTGGAAGAAAAAGCCCAGGCGGAGGCCGCCCGCAAGGCCACTGAGCAGGCGCGCCAGCGCGAAACCGAGGGGCAGCAACGCGACCGCGCCCTGGTGCTGCGTTACCCCAACAAGGCGACCCACGACCGCGCCCGCGCCAACGCGCTGGCGCAAGTCGATCTGGTCATTGGCGGCCTCAAAGAACGCGAAACGTCGCTGGTGGCCCGTGTCACCGACATCGACCGCCAACTCGCCGCGTTGGCCCAGCAAGCCGACGCCGCGCCGGCCCTGCTGCGCCGCCAGCGCACCGACACCGCCGCCGAGCTGGCCCAGCAGCGGCAGCTGCTGCAACAGCAGCAAGCCGAGCGCGATCGGGTGAACAACCGTTTTGACGACGAACTGCAGCGGCTCAGCCGCTTGTGGGCGGTGTCGCCCAACTGAGGCCCCTCAGCCGCCGCAACGGCGGTGGAGCCTGAGCCGTCAGGCGCTTATCCCAGCTTTTTCTTGAGCAGTTCGTTGACCTGCGCCGGGTTGGCCTTGCCTTTGCTGGCCTTCATGATGGGGCCCACCAGACCGTTCAAGGCCTTGGCGTTGCCGGCTTTGTATTCCTCGACGTTCTTGGCGTTGGCGGCCAGCACCTCGTCGATAATTTTCTCCAGCTCGCCGCTGTCGTCCATCTGCTTGAGGCCTTTGGCCTCGATGATGGCGTCCACATCACCTCCGCCGGTCCACAGCACCTCAAACACCTGGCGCGCCGCGCTGTTGCTGATGGTGTTGTCGCTGATGCGGCCGATCAGAGCGGCGAGCTGCGCGGCGCTCACCGGCGCCTGCTCGATGGTGATGTCGGCGGCGTTCAGGCGGCGCGAGACCTCGCCCATGATCCAGTTGCTGGCCAGCTTGGGCTGGCCGCAGGCCTTGGCTGCGGCCTCAAAATAAGCGGCCATGGCCTTGCTTTGGGTGAGCGTGGTGGCGTCGTATTCGGGCAGGCCGTAGTCCTTCACAAAACGCTCGGCCATCACGCGCGGCAGCTCGGTCATCTCACCTTTGACGCGCTCCACCCAGTCGCGGCCGATCACGAGCGGCGGCAGGTCGGGGTCGGGGAAGTAGCGGTAGTCGGCCGAGTCTTCCTTGGTGCGCATGGCGCGGGTCTCGCCGGTGTCGGGGTTGAACAGCACGGTGGCCTGCTGAATCGTGCGCCCGTCTTCGATTTGTTCGATCTGCCAACGCACCTCAAAGTCGATGGCCTGCTGCATGAACTTGAAGCTGTTCAGGTTCTTGATTTCGCGCCGCGTGCCCAGCGGCTGGCCGGGCTTGCGCACCGACACGTTGGCGTCGCAGCGAAACGAGCCTTCCTGCATATTGCCGTCGCAAATGCCAATCCAGGTCACGATCTTGTGTAGTTCCTTGGCGTAGGCCACGGCCTCGTCGCTGCTGCGCATATCGGGCTCGGTCACGATTTCCAACAACGGCGTGCCGGCGCGGTTGAGGTCGATGCCGCTTTGACCGATGAAGTCTTCGTGCAGCGATTTGCCGGCGTCTTCTTCGAGGTGGGCGCGCACCAGGCGCACGGTTTTGCGCACCGTTTCTTTGCCCTCTTCCAAGAAGAACGACACCTCGCCGCCCTGCACCACCGGGATCTCGAACTGGCTGATCTGGTAACCCTTGGGCAGGTCGGGGTAGAAGTAGTTTTTGCGCGCAAACACGCTGCGCTCGGCGATGTGCGAATTGACCGCCAGGCCAAATTGAATGGCGCGCTCCACCGCCGCTTTGTTCATCACCGGCAGCGTGCCAGGCAGCGCCATGTCCAGCGCACAAGCTTGGGTGTTGGGCTCAGCGCCAAAAGCCACGCTGGCGCGGCTGAAGATCTTGCTGTTCGTCGAGAGTTGGGCGTGGGTTTCGAAGCCGATGACGACTTCGTAGCCTTGGATGAGTTTGCTCATGGTGTTCAGGCTCCCGAAGGCTTGCGAAGGTGGAAATCGGTCGCCTGCTGCAGGCGATGCGCCACGTTCAGCAGCTGCGCTTCCTTGAAGTAGTTGCCAATCAGCTGCAGGCCCACGGGAAGCGGCTTGGCGCTTCCCGTTTCCGAGTCCTGCATGCCATTTCCAAAACCCGCCGGCACACTCATGCCGGGCAGGCCCGCCAGCGAGGCGGGCAAGGTAAAGATGTCGGCCAGGTAGTCGGCCACCGGGTCGTTGGCGTTTTCGCCGAGCTTCCACGCCACCTTGGGCGCCACCGGGCCGGCAATCACGTCACACTGCTGGAAGGCTTGCTGGAAGTCGTCGGCGATCATGCGGCGAATCTTTTGCGCTTGCAGGTAATACGCGTCATAGTAGCCATGGCTCAGCACATAGGTGCCGGTCATGATGCGGCGCTTGACCTCGGCGCCAAAACCTTCGGCCCGGGTCTGCTTGTACATGCTCTCCAGGTCGGTGAAGTCTTTGGCGCGGTGGCCGAACTTCACGCCGTCAAAACGGCTCAGGTTGGAGCTGGCCTCTGCCGGGGCAATGATGTAGTACACCGGAATCGACAGCTCGGTGCGCGGCAGGCTGATGGGCACCAGCGTGGCGCCGAGCCGGGTCAGCTCGGCCAGCGCGCCATCCACAGCGGCGCGCACGTCAGCGGCCAAGCCTTCGCCAAAAAACTCTTTGGGGATGCCAATGCGCAGACCCTTGAGATCGGCGTTCAACGATGCCGTGAAGTCCTCGGCTGGTACATCGAGCGAGGTGGAGTCGCGGTCCGGGTCGGGGCCACACATGGCGCTCAGCAACAACGCGCAGTCTTGCGCGGTGCGGGCCATGGGGCCGCCCTGGTCCAGGCTGGACGCGAACGCGATCATGCCGTAACGGCTGGCGCGGCCGTAGGTCGGCTTGATGCCGGTGACGCCGCAAAAAGAAGCGGGCTGGCGAATCGAGCCGCCGGTGTCGGTGCCGGTGGCCGCTGGCACCAGGCGCGCGGCGATGGCCGCAGCGCTGCCGCCCGACGAACCACCGGGCACCCGGCTGCCGTCCCAGGGGTTTTTCACGGTGCCAAAGGCCGAGTTTTCATTGCCCGAACCCATGGCAAATTCGTCGCAATTGAGCTTGCCCACAGTGACCATGCCCGCATCGGCCAGACGCTGCACCAGTGTGGCGTCGAAGGGCGAACGGTAGCCGGCCAGCATGTGCGAGCCGGCGGTGGTCGGGAAATCTTTGGTAACAAAAATGTCTTTGTGCGCCAGCGGCACGCCGTCGAGCGCACCGGCGGTGCCAGCGGCGATGCGTGCGTCGGCCGCTTGGGCCTGCGCCAGCGTGGCCTCGGGGTTCAGGGCCAAAAAGCTGCCGGTGCCTCCCGGGTTCATGTCGGCCTGGGCGCGCGCCACAAAGTGTTGCGCCGCCTCGGTGGCGGAAAACTGTTTGGCCTTGAGGCCAGCGGCCAGCTCGGCCACGGTCATGTCGTGCAATGTGGTCATCACGGTCTCACTCAATCACCTTGGGCACCAAGAACAGACCCTGCTCCACCGCCGGGGCGCTGCGCTGGTTGGCCTCGCGGGCATTGGGCTCGCTGGCCCGGTCGTCGCGCAGGCGCAGCGCCACGTCTTGGATCGCAGCCACCGGGTGCGCCAGGGGTTCGACGCCAGTGGTGTCGACCGCACGCATGGCCTCCACGATGCTGAAAAAACCGTTCATTTGCTCGCGCATGCGCTCGGCTTCGGCCGGCTGCAAGGCCAGCCGCGCCAAATGGGCGATGCGGTCGATTTCCTGGGGGGTCAAAGACATGGGGAATGCCGAAAACAAGGGTTGAACGACGGCCCTGGGCCGGCGCCGGGCAGAGGCTCCAACGGACAAACGGCCGCTGCGGGGCCGAGCCAGGGAGGGGCAATGCGGTATTATCCAAGGTTTATCAGCCCGCATGGCGCCTGCGCCCGTGCGGGCTGAATTTTGGATGCTTCCCTCTTTATTGACCATGGGCGACGGCGGCTCGAAGCAGCTGCGTGCCCCACCGGAACCACACACCATGTTTGAGTCTTTTCGTCGGCATCTTTCGACCGACCTGGCCATTGACCTGGGCACGGCCAACACCCTGATTTTTGTGCGCGGCAAAGGCATCGTGCTCGACGAGCCTTCGGTTGTGTCGATCCGCCACGAAGGCGGCCCCCAAGGCAAAAAAACCATCCAAGCGGTCGGCCACGAAGCCAAGGCGATGCTGGGCAAGGTGCCCGGCAACATCGAGGCGATTCGCCCCATGAAAGACGGCGTGATCGCCGACTTCACCGTCACCGAGCAGATGCTCAAGCAGTTCATCAAGATGGTGCACCCGCGCTCGATGTTCAAGCCGAGCCCGCGCATCATCATTTGTGTGCCTTGCGGCTCCACCCAGGTGGAGCGCCGCGCCATCCGCGAATCGGCACTGGGTGCCGGCGCTTCTGAGGTGTATCTGATTGAAGAACCCATGGCCGCGGCCATTGGCGCTGGCCTGCCCGTGTCGGACGCCTCGGGCTCGATGGTGGTGGACATTGGCGGCGGCACCACCGAGGTGGGCGTGATCTCGCTCGGCGGCATGGTCTACAAAGGCAGCGTGCGCGTGGGTGGCGACCGGTTTGACGACGCCATCATCGCCTACATCCGCCGCAACTACGGCATGCTGATTGGCGAACCCACCGCCGAAGCGATCAAGAAACGCATTGGCTCGGCCTTCCCCGGCTCCGAGGTCCGCGAAATGGAAGTCAAAGGGCGCAACCTGTCCGAAGGTGTGCCGCGCAGCTTCACCATCAGCTCCAACGAGATTCTGGAAGCGCTGACCGAGCCACTCAACCAAATCGTCTCGGCGGTCAAGAGCGCCCTGGAGCAAACCCCGCCCGAACTCGGTGCCGACATCGCCGAGCGCGGCATGATGCTCACCGGCGGCGGCGCCTTGCTGCGCGACCTCGACCGCTTGCTGGCCGAAGAAACCGGTCTGCCGGTGCTGGTGGCCGAAGAGCCGCTGACCTGTGTGGTGCGTGGCTGCGGCATGGCGCTGGAAAGCATGGAGCGCCTGGGCACCATTTTCACCAGCGAATAAGCCCAGCGTCCAGGGCCACAAGGTCCACCACCGAGCCAAGCGAGCGCCTCAACCATGCCCATGGGCACCCTGGACCGCAGCCCACCACCCTTCTTCAAGCAGGGCGCGTCGGCGCTGTCCAAGCTGATGGTGTTCAGCGCCTTGTCGGTGTTTTTGATGGTCACCGACGGCCGGTTCCAGGTGTCGCAGCCGCTGCGATCGGCTCTGGCCACCGCCATGATGCCGCTGCAATGGCTGGTGATGCAGCCCCTCACCGTGCTGGGCGACCTCAAAAGCCGTGCGGTGTCGCTGGAAGAGGCGGTGCGGCAAGAGGCCGACGCCCGCCAAGCGCTGGCCACCCAGGCCAAACGCAGCATGCAGGTGGAGCAGCTGGAGCTGGAGAACCAACAACTGCGCAGCCTGTTGTCCATGCGCGAGCGCGCCACCACCCGCTCGGTGGCCGCGCAGGTGCTCTACGACACCGCAGACCCCTACACCCGGCGGGTGGTGATCGACAAAGGCCTGAAGCACGGCATACAGCCCGGCAGTCCGGTGATCGACGACAGTGGCGTGCTGGGCCAAGTGACACGGGTGCATCCGCTGTTGTCGGAGGTCACCTTGCTGATCGACCGCAACCAGGCCATTCCGGTGCTCAACACCCGCACCGGCGTGCGCGGTGTGGCCTATGGGCAAAGCACGCCCGCCGGCGAGGGCCTGGAGCTGCGCTACACCCTGTCGAATGCCGACATCAATGAGGGCGATTTGTTGACCACCAGTGGTGTCGACGGTGTCTACCCGCCAGGCCTGGCGGTGGCGCGCATCAGCACGGTGGAGCGCCGCGCCGAAAGCACCTTCACCCGCATTTTGTGCCAGCCCTTGGCGCGCATGGGCGGTGCCCTGCATGTGCTGGTGCTCGAACCGGTGTCGGTCGAGCCCCGGCCAGCCGCCGCGCCCACCGACGGCACACCGGTGATCCAAAGGAGCGCACCATGATCATGCGCCCCGGCCAGCAGCTGCTGCTGCCTGCCAATCCAGTGTTCATCTGGGCCAGTCTGTTGGGGGCCTTGGTCGTCAACATGGTGATGAACATGGGCCTGTGGGGGCGCGCGACCTGGACACCCGACATACTGTCCTTGGTGCTGCTGTTTTGGTGCGTGCACCAGCCACTGCGCATTGGTGTGGGCACCGCCTTTTTCTTTGGTTTGGCGATGGACGTGCACCAAGCGTCTTTGCTCGGCCAGCACGCCTTGGCGTATTCGCTGCTGGCCTACTTTGCCATTGCCATGCACCGGCG
>CAMBOY010000140.1 GCA_945869245.1 Hydrogenophaga intermedia | reverse complement strand
GTGGTCTTTCCCGGTGCTGCTGCTGCTGATTTTTGTGCGCATCCCCATCGGCTTGTCGATGCTGCTGTGCGGCTTGGGCGGTGCCTGGCTGGTGTACGGCAATCTGGCGCCCATCCTGAGTCAGCTCAAGCAGGTGACCTACAGCACCTTTTCGAACTACTCGCTGTCGGTGATTCCGCTGTTTCTGCTGATGGGTCAGTTCGCCGCCTTGGGTGGGCTGTCGCAGGCGCTGTTCAAGGCCGCCGAGGCGTGGATTGGCCACCGCAAGGGTGGTGTGGCCATGGCGGCCGTGGGCGCTTGCGCCGGCTTTGGCGCGATTTGCGGATCGTCGCTGGCGACCGCCGCCACCATGGGCCAGGTGGCCCTGCCTGAACTCAAGCGCGCCGGTTATGCGGGCGGCATTTCCACCGCCTGTTTGGCCGCTGGCGGCACCCTGGGCATTTTGATTCCGCCGTCGGTGGTGCTGGTGATCTACGCCATCCTGACCGAGCAGAACATCGCCAAGTTGTTTTTGGCGGCCTTTATTCCCGGCATCTTGGCGGCTGTTGGCTATATGTTGGTGATTGCGATTTACGCCCGACTCAAGCCCGAGGAGGTTGGCACCATGGCGCCCCTGCCGATGAAGGATCGGCTGGCTGCCACTTGGCGCGTGTGGCCGGTGCTGGCGATTTTTCTGGTGGTGGTGGGCGGCATCTACGGCGGCATTTTCACGCCGACCGAGGGCGCTGCGGTCGGGGCGTTTGGCACCGGCGTGGCCGCCTGGCTCAGCGGTGGACTCAATGCCAAAACCTTCAAAGGCGCTATCTTGGGCACCGCAGTGGCCACCGCCATGATCTTCATGATTGTGTTGGGCGCTGGGGTCTACAACACCTTCCTGGCGCTGTCGCAATTGCCGCAGGAGGCTGCGACCGCCGTGGCGGGCTGGGGCGTGAGTCCCTGGCTGGTGCTGGCCGCCATTCTGGTGCTCTACGTGATTCTGGGCTGTTTCATGGATTCGCTGTCCATGATCCTGCTGACGATTCCGGTGTTTTTCCCCATCGTGTCGGGCCTGGACTTTGGCCTGTCGCCCGAAGAGCTGGCGATCTGGTTCGGCATTCTGGTGCTGATTGTGGTGGAGGTGGGTCTGATCACGCCGCCGGTGGGCATGAACCTGTTTGTCATCAATTCGCTGTCCAAAGAGACACCGATCACCCACACCTATCGCGCCATCCTGCCTTTTGTGGCCAGCGATCTGGTGCGCACCGTGATCCTGGCGGCCTTCCCCGGCATCACGCTGGTGTTGCTGCGGCTGTGAGGGTGCTGCGGATCAGGTCGAGTGTGGTCTGCTGGGTGAGGGTGGCCGGCCGCACCGCGCTGGTGGCCAGGCTCAAGCGGCTGAACAGCGCCGGCTGCAGTGAGCGCATCCGGTAAGCCGATGGTTTGAGCGAATTCGCCACCGCGTTGCGCGACAAAATCGCAGCTCCAGCGCCGTCGGCCACCAAGTCCAGAATGGCTGGCACACCGTCGATCTCCAAGGCCACTTGTGGGCGCATGCCCAGATTGGCCAGCTCGGCTTCCACCTGCATGCGCACCGCATTGGGCCGGCTCGGGATCACCAGCGGCAAATCGGCCACCGCCTGCAGGCTCACCACCGCTGGGGGCTCTTCGGCTGGTGACAGGTCCGCTGGGCGCGACTCCACCAACAGCAGTTCTTCTTCGTACAGAGGCGCCAGCTCCACATCACTGGCGGGCGGCGCGTTGTAGACCATCGCAATGTCCAGTCGGCCCGTGGTGAGCCATTCGAGCATATGGGCCGACAAACCCTCGGTGATAGACAAGCTGGCCTGTGGCAGCTGGGCACGAAACGCACGCGTCAGTGGCACGGTCAGCACCCGCGCCAAGCTCGGCGGCAGGCCAATGGCCACCCGGCCGGCCAGCGCACCACGCACCCGGCCCAGTTCCTCCCGGGCGCGCGCCACCTGGTGCAAGATGCCGCGCCCGTGCTCTAGCAGCAATTTGCCGGCTTCGGTGGGCAGAGCGCCGCGCCCGTTGCGGGTCAGCAGGGTCTGGCGCAGTTCCACCTCCAGCAGGCGGATTTGGCGCGACAGCGCGGGCTGCGCCACATCGAGAGCCTGGGCCGCGCGGGTGAAGCTGCCGAGTTCGGCCACGCGCACGAAGTATTCAAGCTGCTTGAGATCCATGATGGGCAGTGTGGGCCATAACAATGTGGAATGACAAATAGTATGTTATTCAACTTGTGGGGTGATGGGTGCCCGCACAGAATGTGCGCATGACGCAGAAACCCGCGCCTTTGCGCGCCATTTCCTCCATGGCCACCCGGCAGGTGCTCGCCGCCTTGTCTCAGGCCTGGCAATTGCAAGGTGGTGTGGCCTGGCAGGTCGAGTCGGTGGGTGGCGTGGACGCCGCCCGCAGGGTGCAGGCCGGTGAGGCGTTCGACCTGGTGTTTCTGGCCGACGACGCGCTGGCCACACTGGCCGCTGCGGGCCATGTGCGGGGCGATACCGCGCGCGGCTTGATGCGCTCGCAAGTGGCGGTGGCGGTGGCTGCCCATGCGCCACAGCCGGACATTGGCAGTGAAGCGGCGCTGCGGCAGGCCGTGTTGGCAGCACCCAGTGTGGGCTATTCCACGGGGCCCAGCGGACAGGCGGTGCTCGCCTTGCTGGATCGCTGGGGCGTGCGCTCGTCGCTGGGCGATCGCCTGGTGCAGGCGCCCCCTGGGGTGCCGGTGGCGCAGCTGATGGCGCAATGCCAGGTCGCGCTGGGTTTTCAGCAACTGTCCGAATTGCTGCATGTGCCCGGTATCGCCATCGTGGGGCCGTTGCCACCCGAGGTGGCCATCGACACCGTGTTTGCCGGCGCGGTGGCCAGCACCTGCACCGACATGGACCGCCAGACCCAAGCCCAAGCGGTGCTGGCCTATCTGGCTTCGCCCGCCGCCACGCGCGCCAAGACCGAGCAGGGCATGGCCCCGCTGGCACACAGTTTTTTTGTTCCACACCCACAGGAGACTTCATGACAAGACTGTTCACCCGCCGCACTTTGGGCGCCGCACTGCTCGCGGTGGGCCTCACGCCTTGGGCGTCGACCGCGCTGGCGCAGGCGTTCCCGTCCAAACCGCTGCGCATCGTGGTGCCGTTTGCGGCCGGTGGTGCAGGCGACCTGACAGCCCGCATCGTGGCCGCCGAGATGGCGCAAGCACTCGGTCAGCCGGTGAACATCGAGAACCGGCCCGGCGCTGGCGGCGTGGTGGCTGCCGACACCGTGGCCAAGGCCGAGCCCGATGGTCACACCCTGTTCCTGATGTCCAACGGCACGGCGGTCAGCGCCAGTCTGTTCAAGAGCCTGCCCTACGACACCCTGCGCGATTTCGCGCCGGTGTCGACCATTGGCACCTTTGACTTGGCGGTGGTGGTGCCGGCTGATTCGCCGTTCAAGACCTTGGGTGAACTGGTGGCCCACGCGCGCGCCAACCCGGGCAAGCTCAATATTGGCAGCATCAATGTGGGCAGTACCCAAAACCTGGCGGCCGAGCTGCTCAAGTCCAGCGCCGACCTCAACGCCCAGGTGGTGCCTTTCAACGGCACACCCGCGCTGGTGGGGGCGCTGCGTGGCAAGCAGGTGGACGCCGGGGTCGAAATTCTGGGTCCTGTGCTGGGGCAGGTCAAAGGCGGCGCCCTGCGCGCGCTGGCCGTCACCGGCAAGCGCCGCTCCACCGCGCTGCCCGATGTGCCGACCACAGCCGAGGCCGGTTTGTCGGCCTTCCAAGCCTCGTCGTGGAACGGGCTGGCGGCGCCCGCCAAAACGCCGCGCCCGGTGATCGATCGCCTCAACAAAGAAGTGGCCGCCGCACTGGCCAAACCCGACGTGCGCAAAAAGCTCGCCGACCTGAACATCGACGCCGACCCCAGCACGCCCGATGAAGCCGCACAGCTGCTGGCCGCCGACATCAAGCGCTGGGGCGCGGTGATCGACAAGGCTGGGGTAGCCAAACAATGAGCGATGTGGACCTGCGTGCGCTGCGTGTGGGTGTGGTGGGCTGGGGCGAGGTGGGCGGCATCTTCAGCGCCGCGCTGCGTCCCGGCGTGGCCTGGGTGGGCGCCTGGGACGCCAAGCTCACCGACCCCCACCACCGCCAGCACCTGACCAGCCGACAATCGGTGCAGGGCGTGGCGGTGTGCGCTGGCGTTCGCGATCTGTGCGAACACTCTGACCTTGTGATCTCGGCCGTGACCGCCAGCAACACCTTGGCGGTGGCGCGCGAGCTGGCGCTCCATCTGCGCCCGCACACCTGGGTGCTCGACCTCAATTCCGCCTCGCCCGGCACCAAGCTGGCTGCGGCGCGCTGCGTCCACGAGGTGGGCGCGCGCTATGTGGAGGCCGGTGTCATGACCTCGGTGCCACCCCACGGTGTGGCTGTGCCCATGTTGTTGGGTGGGCCGCACGCGGCCGATCTGCAGTCCGTGCTGGCGGCGCTGGGCATGCGCACCGAGGTGGCCAGCGAACGCCTGGGTGTGGCCTCGGCCACCAAAATGTGCCGCAGCGTCATGATCAAGGGGCTGGAGGCGCTGGTGATTGAGAGCTACACCACCGCCCGGCATTACGGTGTGGAGGACGCAATGATCGCCACCTTGCAAGAAACCTTTCCCGGTATCGACTGGATCGGGCAAGGCGGCTACTTTTTCAGCCGGGTGGCCCAACATGGCAGGCGCCGGGCCGAGGAAATGCGCGAGGTGGCCAACACGGTGCGCGAGGCGGGCTTTGAGCCCTTCATGGCCAGCGCCATCGCCGCCAAAGACGACTGGATGGCCGACCAAGCGCAGACCGGTTGTTTTGCCACGCTGGCGCAGCGAGCCCCTTGGCAGCAATTTGCCGATGTGTTGCTGGCCGCCCGACCGGCCGCCAACGACGGCTGACCGATCGGCTTGCTGCCGCTCAATCCACCTTCACCCGGCCCGAGGTGATGACCGGCTTCCAGCGTTCGATCTCGCTGGCGATGTAGCGACCAAACGCCGCCGGTGTGGTCGGGTTGGCGACCGCACCTTCGGCGCTCAAACGGCGCTTGAGCTCGGCGCCATTGAGGGCCGCGTTGATGCCCTCGTTGAGCTTGGCCACGATCTCCGTTGGGGTGCCCGCTGGCGCCACCACGCCGTACCACTGGTCGGCTTCAAAGTCTTTCATACCCAGTGCCTCGTTGACCGTGGGTATGTCTGGCAAGGCCTCTACCCGCTGTTTGCCCGACACCGCCACCGCCTTGAGCTGGCCGTTGCGGATTTGGCCAATCACCGCCGGCACGCCGGTGAACAGCACCTGCGTTTGTCCTGCCACCAAGTCGGTCACTGCGGGTGCGGTGCCCCGGTAGGGAATGTGCACCAGCGAGATGTTGGTGCGCATCTTCAGGTACTCGGTGGCCAAGTTGGCCGCGCTGCCGTTGCCGCCCGACCCATAGTTCAGTCGGCCTGGATTGCTTTTGGCAAAGGCCACGAACTCTTTCATCGAATTGGCTTTGGTGCCCGGGTGCAGCACCAGCACATTGGGCACATTGGCCACCCAGGCCACGGGTGCAAAGTCCTTCACCGGGTTGTACGGCAGTTTGGGGTAGAGGCTGGGGTTGACCGCCAGCGTGCCGATGTGTCCCATCAGCAGCGTGTAGCCGTCGGGCGTGGCCTTGGCGACCCGGTCGGCACCGATCGAGCCGCCGGCGCCGGGCACGTTCTCCACCACCACCGACACGTTCCACGCTTTGCCCAACTCTTGTCCGATGGCGCGGGCCAGGATGTCGGTGGTGCCGCCAGGAGTGAAGGGCACCACCAAGCGAATCGCCTTGCTGGGGTAGGTCTGTGCCCAGGCCATCGTGGGCATGGCCACAACGGCGCTGAGGCAGGCGAGGGTGGTCAGTCGGCGCAACGGCACAAAGGCAGGCATGGGTGTCTCCAAAAAAGGGCTTGACGCAAAGGATCAGGCCATTCTGGTGCGCCATGGCGATACCACCAAGAATGGGGTTGACATACCTGCTATCTACGCTGGGCATGGCTGCGTTGAGTTATCCAACGGTTTGATAGCTGCTAGTGGGCTATGCACCTTGTGATGTGTAGGCCCCACAGACACAATGCCCGTTGTTGTCGTCTATTGCACGGTGTACCCGCATGAATTCTCGACCCCCTCTCATCATTGACGTCCACGGTCACTACACCACTGCGCCCCAGGCGCTGGAAGACTGGCGCAAGCGCCAGATCGCTGGCATCCAAGACCCAGCGCTCATGCCCAAAGCGGCCGACCTACAGATCAGCGACGACGAACTGCGCGAGACCATCGAGAGCAACCAACTGGCCAAGATGCGCGAGCGCGGCAGCGACCTCACCATCTTCAGCCCGCGCGCGAGCTTCATGGCCCACCACATCGGCGACTTTCAGGTCTCGAGCACTTGGGCGGCGATTTGCAACGAGCTGTGCTACCGGGTGTCGCAGTTGTTTCCGGAGTACTTCATTGGCGCGGCCATGCTGCCGCAGTCGCCTGGCGTCGATCCCACAACCTGCGTGGCCGAGATCGACAAGTGTGTGAACGAATACGGCATGGTCGGCATCAACCTCAACCCCGACCCTTCGGGCGGCCACTGGACCAGCCCGCCGTTGACCGATCGCCACTGGTACCCGATTTACGAAAAGATGGTGGAGCACAACATCCCCGCCATGGTGCATGTGAGCACCAGCTGCAACGCGTGTTTTCACACCACGGGCGCGCACTACATCAACGCCGACACCACGGCCATCATGCAGCTGATCCAGGGCGATCTGTTCAAGGATTTCCCGACGCTCAAGTTCGTGATTCCGCACGGCGGCGGCGCCGCGCCCTACCACTGGGGCCGCTACCGCGGGCTGGCGCAGGAGATGAAGAAGCCGCTGTTGTCCGAGCACCTACTCAACAACGTGTTTTTTGACACCTGCGTCTACCACCAGCCCGGCATCGACCTGCTGACCCGCGTGATTCCAGTGGACAACATTTTGTTTGCCAGCGAAATGATCGGTGCGGTGCGCGGCATCGACCCGGAAACCGGACACCACTACGACGACACCAAGCGCTATGTGTTGGCCACGCCCAATCTGAGCGACGAAGAACGCTTCAAGGTGTTCGAAGGCACTGCGCGCCGCGTATTCCCGCGCCTGGACGCGGCGCTGAAACAGAAAGGACTGTGAGATGTACGAGCTTGGAGTGGTGTACCGCCAGATCAACCGCGCCGACCGCGCGGCCGCCGACGGCCTGGCCGCGCTGGGCAGTGCCACGGTGCACGAAGCCATGGGCCGCGTGGGTTTGATGAAGCCCTATATGCGGCCGATCCAGCGCGGTGTGCAGGTCTCGGGCACGGCGGTGACGGTGTTGCTGCAGCCTGGCGACAACTGGATGCTGCATGTGGCGGCCGAGCAGATTCGGCTCGGCGACATCGTGGTGGCGGCTGTCACCGCCGAATGCAGCGACGGCTATTTCGGCGACCTGCTGGCCACGAGTTTTCAGGCGCAGGGTGCGCGGGCGCTGGTCATCGACGCCGGTGTGCGCGATGTGAAGACGCTCAACGAGATGGGCTTTCCGGTCTGGAGCCAATGCATTTCCAGCAAGGGTTGCATCAAGGAAACGCTGGGCTCGGTGAACATCCCGGTGGTGTGCGCGGGCATGTTGGTGACGCCGGGCGATGTGATCGTGGCCGACGACGATGGTGTGGTGTGTGTGCCTGCCGCACGGGCTGTAGAGACCTTGGCCGCTGCCCAGAAGCGCGAGAGTTTTGAGGGCGAGAAGCGCGCCAAGCTGGCCAGCGGGGTGCTGGGCTTGGATATGTACAAGATGCGTGAGCCGCTGGCTGCTAAAGGCTTGCGTTATATCGACTGACCTTGCTTCGGCGCTTTTGTTCGCCTGGGTGCTTCGTTCGCTTGGGTGAGTGGGCCGGCGCTGCGGGGCTTAGCCGGCCTGGCGGCCGGAATGGCGCC
>CAMBOY010000139.1 GCA_945869245.1 Hydrogenophaga intermedia | reverse complement strand
GCGCCGCTTACGAAGCCTACGTCAGCCACATGCTCTACACCGCCGAACAGGTGCTGCAAGTCAGCGCCGACTGGCGCTCGACCATGCAAACACAAATCAACCAGCACCGCCCCTACATCTGCAGCTGGGACGAAGCCGATCTGGACGGCTTTTCTGACGAAGTGGTCGACTTGCTCAGAGCCAGCCGCCAGACCTGCGCGCAGGTGGTGGTGTGTCCCGGTGGCTGATGCCGGCCGCCGGGCTACAGCAGCGGCCGCAGCTGCCGCGCGGCGTCTTGCAGCAGGGGCAACAGGCCGTGCTGCAGCGCCTCGGGTGCCAGGCGCTCGGGGGCGGCCACCACGTTGAGCGCGGCCACGGTCTGGCCCTGCATATTGCGCAGCGGCACCGCCAGCGCGTGCACACCCAGTTCGTGCTCTTCGCTCACCAGCGCGTGGTCTTGGGTGCGCACCTGCGCCACGGCGGCCTTCAGGGCGCGGGCGTCCACCGTGGTGTGCGGCGTCAGGCGCGGCAGCTCGCGGCCCTTGAGCCAGGCGTTGAGTTCGCGCACCGGCATGGCCGCCAGCAACACCCGCCCGGTGGACGTGGCGTGCGCCGGCAGCCGTGCCCCCAGGTGCAGGCCATAGGCCATCAGCCGCTGCCCGCCCACGGTGGCGCTGCGGGCCACAATCACCACCTCGTCCCGGTCCAGCACAACGGCTGAAAACGACTCGCGCGTCAGCGCCGCCAGCCGGTTCAGTGTGGGCTGCAGCACACGCGGCAGCCGGGCCGACGCCAAATAACTCCCAGAAAACCGCAGCACCTTGGGCGCCAGCCAGTAGTGGCTGCCGTCGGTGTCCAGATAGCCCAGGTGCGCCAGCGTCAGCAAGTGCCGCCGCGCCGCCGCCCGGGTCAGCCCCGCGCGCTCGGCCGCCTGGGTGGCGTTCAGACGCTGGCGCTCGGTGTCAAAACTCTCCAGCACCGCCATGCCCTTGGCCATGCCTTCGATCAAGTCCGCCTTGGCGATGGGTGTGTTGCTCATAGTGCGCGATGATCGCACAAAGCATTCGCTGATCGCGCAAATCGGCCTGCCAGCGCTTGAGCGCCCGAGCGCCACTGCCTACGCTTGCGCCACCTTTTCACCACCATGCCACGCCTGCGAAGCCTGCGGCCAGGCCAGCGTGGATCCGGCTTTGCCGGTCCACTGCTGGCGCCCCCCTCAGGGGGTAACGCCGAAGGCGGCGCGGGGGGAGACAACATGCGCACTCAAGTCGCCATCATCGGCGCCGGCCCCTCGGGCCTGCTGCTCGGCCAATTGCTGCACAAAGCCGGCATCGACGCCGTCATTGTTGAACGCCAAAGCCCCGACTACGTGCTCGGCCGCATCCGCGCTGGCGTGCTGGAACAAGTGGCTACCGACCTGCTGGACGAAGCCGGCGTGGGCGAACGCATGCACCGCGAAGGCCTGGTGCACACCGGCTTTGACATGCTGTTCAACGGCCAGCGCCACCGCGTGGACCTGGAACGCCTGACCGGCGGCAAAAAGGTGATGGTGTATGGCCAGACCGAAGTCACCCGCGACCTGATGGCCGCCCGCGCCGCCGCCGGCCTGCCCACCGTGTACGAAGCCGCCAACGTGCAGGTGCACGGCTTTGACAGCACCGCGCCCTACGTCACCTACGACAAAGACGGCCAAAGCCAGCGCATCGACTGCGACTTCATCGCCGGCTGCGACGGCTTTCACGGCGTGTGCCGTGCCAGCGTGCCGCGCAGCGCCATTAAAGAGTTTGAAAAGGTCTACCCCTTTGGCTGGCTGGGCCTGCTGTCCGACACACCGCCGGTGCACCACGAACTGATCTACGCCAACAGCCCGCGCGGCTTTGCGCTGTGCTCGCAGCGCAGCCACACCCGCAGCCGCTACTACCTGCAGGTGCCGCTGACCGACAAGGTCGAGCAATGGAGCGACGACGCCTTCTGGGCCGAACTGAAATTGCGCCTGGACCCCGAGGCCGCCGAAAAACTCGTCAGCGGCCCCAGCATCGAAAAAAGCATTGCCCCGCTGCGCAGCTTTGTCACCGAGCCGCTGCGTTTTGGCCGCCTGTTTTTGGCGGGCGACGCCGGGCACATCGTGCCGCCCACCGGCGCCAAAGGCCTGAACCTGGCCGCCACCGACGTGAAATACCTCAGCAACGCGCTCACCGAGTTCTACGCCGAGAAAAGCGAAGCCGGCATCAACCACTATTCAGAAAAATGCCTCAAGCGCATCTGGCGCGCCGAGCGCTTCAGCTGGTGGTTCACCAGCATCATGCACCGCTTCAACGACGACCCCATCATGGGCAAACTGCAAGAAGCCGAGCTGGACTACCTGATGCATTCCGAAGCTGGCCTGAAAACCATCGCAGAAAACTACGTGGGCTTGCCGCTCGATTTCGGCGGCCGGTAAAGCCCCCGCGCCCTGTCGCGCGTGTTGAGAAAGCGGGCCGCCATTTCGGGCACCATTGACGCCAACGTCAACCCCGCCCCACACGCCATGCCCGCCACCACCGCCCCCACAACACAGAAGCCCCTGAAACCCCTGCGCGGTGTGCGCGTGCTCAGCCTGGCGCTCAACCTGCCCGGCCCGGCCGCGCTGATGCGCCTGCGCGCCATGGGCGCCACCTGCACCAAAGCCGAGCCGCCCGCGCCGGCGGGCCTCAGCAGCGGCGACCCCATGGGCCAATACAACCCCGGCGCCTACGCCACCATGCACAGCGGCGTGCGCACCATCACGGTCGATCTGAAATCGGCCAAAGGCCAAGCCCAGCTGCAACGCGAACTGGCCCGCACCGACGTGCTGCTGACCTCGTTTCGCCCATCGGCGCTGACCAAACTGGGCCTGGGCTGGAAAGCCCTGCACAAAGCCCACCCCGCGCTCAGCGTGGTGGCCATTGTTGGCGCGCCCGGCGCACGCGCCGAAGAGCCCGGCCACGACCTGACCTACCTGGCCGACGCCGGCCTAGTGACCGGGCTGGACCTGCCCGCCACCCTGTTTGCCGACATGGGCGGCGCCCTGATGGCCGCCGAAGCCGTGCTCAAAGCCGTGCTGACGCAAAAGACCAGCGGCCAAGGCGTGTTTCAAGAAGTGGCCCTGAGCGACGCCGCCGCCTGGCTGGCCCTGCCCCGCAGCTGGGGCCTGACCCAGCCCAGCGGCGCCGTGGGCGGCGCCCACGCCGGCTACCGCGTGTACCCCTGCAAAAACGGCCGCGTGGCCCTGGCCGCGCTGGAGCCACACTTTGCCGCCGGCCTGTGCCAGGTGGTGGGCGTGCAGATGCAAGGCATGGCCACCATGTTCAAACCCGCTACCCACGCGGCGATAGCGCAGTTTGTGGCGGGGCAAACGCGGGCGCAGCTGGACAAACTGGCGGCGAAACACGACTTGCCTTTGCACACCTTGGGGTGAGGGTTGGGCCGGGCGGCCGGGGTGGGCACTTGACGTGAATAAGTCATAGTCACTTGCCGACACTTCTGGCAAAGTGGTGGCCTATGGCACTACACTTTGTCTGGAAAACGCTGGGCAGGAGGGCTGGCCGCTGGCCGGGTTTCTTGGGCAAACAGGCGCACTGAACTGTGCAGAGCCCAGTCAGGTGTGTGGGATGCGTTATTCATGCCCGCCAGCACAGCGTGATGCCTTACATGATTGATTTCAAATGATTTTCTCCGATACAAGCCGACTTTGTTTAACGACCAAGGTTGTGGGTATCCGATATTTGATTGGATAGATCACAAGTTAGCAGGCCGTTGAAAAAGTCGGTGCGGGTTCGAAAAATGGTGATTTCGGGGGTGCCTCACCCCTTACCCACTCGTGAAAAATCGCTTGTAGGCCGTTCTGGAAGGTTGACCTATGGCCATGCATCGTTCCTCGGGACTTTTTCAACGGCCTGTTAGACCTCGTTACTTCCCACTAAGGATGTCATGAATGATTGAAGACGCAAAAAATCTGATCAACATTGCTTTCTTCGTTGTTATTTCTGCCGTGACAATCCTGTCATATCTCCATGCACGAAAGACAGTATTCGCGCCAATTCGGACGGAGACATTCAAGCTGCAGTTAAAGACTTTTGAGGAAATACTACTCTTCTTTCAAAACAAGTCAGAGTCCGATTTTATGCATGCCTTTGATTTTGACAGGATTACATCGCTAAATACTCTACAAATGGCAGATCGCTATGTTGCGCAATTCTTTGAGGACGAACTCCACATCGATAAAGACAAGCGAGCCGATACATTAAAACCTCTCATCGGATGGATAGTTTCAAAGGATTACATGGAAAAGTACTTCAGCAAGGTGAACACGGAGAATCCTGTAGCCAAAACGGCTCCGCCGGAAAAGAAGATTAAGAATCCTGCTCTTATTCTTGCCAATTGGGAGAAGTACGAGCATGGAATGATTGGCTATACGAAGGAGTTCCAAGACCAACAAAAGGAACTTGCCCGCTTAGCAGCCTCACCACTACTGCCAAAGCCACTCAGAGAAAGTATTGGGAAGTTTCAGACCTTGGCCCACGAAAATCTCACACTTGTAGGAAAGACGATTACAGAGTGCGCCGCGCTCATGCCGAATCACTTTCCGCTCTCGTCAGACATGAAGGACTTTGAGGCTGCGTGGGTGTGGAATGAGTTTAACGAGAAGAGAAATCACTTTGAGCCAGTTGCTAAGGAAGTACTGGCCTACATGAACAGCTACCTCAAGATTGATGAGCTAATGCAGTGAAGGCGATGCTCAACCAATCATTCCACAGGACGCTGCGCGACAAATCCGAGTAGCGCTGGTGAATTAAGAATTGAAACTTACAGGAAACTACCGCCATGCCAAAGGCAACAATCTTCATAGGTTCATCCACCGCTGCCAAATCACAAGCCAAAGCAGTTGTAAAGGCTTTTACTTCCCCCACTGTTGAGTTCTTGCCGTGGTGGGATGCGTTTACACCGGGCCGCACTTTGCTCGAAGATTTGGATTCAATTCGCGGGAAGGTCGATGGGGCTATTCTTTTGTTTTCCCCTGAGGCGGAGGCGATGGTTCGAGGCAATACCGTCTTTACCCCGAATATGAATGTTCTATTCGAATTTGGCTACTTCTACGGTCATTTTGGCAAGCAAAAAGTTGCGATGCTCAAATACGGTGAGTTCTACCTCCCGAGTGATCTCGGCGGCTACATTCACATCAATGGCAGCCGCTTCTTTAAACGCAGTGCTGTGGTTCAAATCGGCAAACGTACCGGTACCGAGTTCGGAAAGTGGATCGCACAGCTCTGAGTTTTAGCCTTACGTATATGGACTCTCCTTCAACAGCAAGAGCCTGATCGATTGGGGATCTATGGGTAGTGCACCTGCAGTCCTATATCCGGCATCTGGTGTGGGATCGTCAATGTCCCGTGCCGACATGGAATCTGCGTCACCGCGTCGCCACACGTTGCAAGCGGCTATTTTCGAGCCGGAAGAGTTATCGGCGTGTTGCGGTGTGGGAGGAACCCGGTTGGCCATGATGGTCGATCAAACCCGTCGCAAAGGTGAGATGGTGGGGAGAGAAGCGGTGATTTCTTTGGTCAGCAAATGGTCATTGGCGCGCTGTTCAGGCAGGGATAGCAAAGCTCTGTCGGCCCGCCTTCCTGCTCAGCCTGGCCGCTTCATCAAAGGGCGCATGGTCGCGCAGCGTGGCGTAGCAGATGCGCGCGAGCTTGTTGGTCAGGCCGACACTGCAGTTGACGATCCAGCGCTCAAACGGGCTGCGCGTCAGGTGCTGGGTGTCAACGATGCGCCATTGCTCGTCGACGACGGCGAGTTGGAAAACGGATTTGGCCAGATCAACGGCCACGGTAGTAGCATGCATGTCGGACTCCTCTGGTTTGTGAAAGACCTGATCCCCACGCCCGTGAAGACCAGAGCGCGAATTTCGCGCAAACAAACGGGGGAGTCCATCCCATCAATCGAGGGGATGCCCAGCCGGCTACGCCGGCCAGTCACCCCTCATGTCAAACGTTAAAACGCATCCATGCAGCTCACCGTCATTGGCGCGTATCTCCCACGACTCTCTCCCGAAAGACTGGCCGCCTGGATCGCGGAAGACGTACAGTCCTTCGCGACAGGCATTCGCGCGATGAAGTCGCAAGGGCTGGCGCAGTCTTGGTCGGAAGATGAAATTGCTTCACGATCTGCTGAACTGCCAAATGAGCTCGAAGAGGCGTTGAGCGCCGCAGCCTTGTTCGAAGTACTGGTCGAAGGCCACGTTGGTGACTTCGACCCTTTTACCATTTTTGAGAAGCACACCACTTCAGTTGCGTGGGAGCCCGTGTACCTATCCTCGGACGGTATTCATTCGATCGCCCAAAGCACAGGCGAACTTGCGGACGTCAAGAGCTTTCGCGTAGCCTTCTACGTTCATGAATGGCCGGAAGGGGGTGAGCTGGTCGGTCCTACGGGACCGCTTATTTGCCCACCATTTGCCGAGACTCCGGAGCGTCTTTGGAAGCTTGCGCCGTATGCACTCCTCGACTAATCTGCGCTTTAACATGTCAATCGACACAGGCCCACAACAGCAGAAAGCGGCTTCGCCGCAAGATGTTGTGGTCCGGTCACCTTCACGTTGGGTGTCAAGATGATCCGTCGCCTTCCCTGCGCTCTCGTTCTGTCGCTCTCGTGCTTCTTGAGTAGACCCGTCTACTCAACGGAAACGATCTGGCCATTGGTGGAAAAGAAGTTCTCGCACTGCGCCTTCAAGGTTCCAGGCAGCTATTTGGAGGGGTTCGATTGCACAGAGGGCGCACATTCCCAAGACGCTTTGCCAGCGGCTTATCGTGAGCTTGCGGCGCAACTGAGCCGAGCGACCTCCGAATCGACGTATGAGGAACTCTCTCAAATCTTACATGCTCAGCCGAAGCGCCACGGTCGAGAAATGAAGGTTCAAATCGGGAGAGATCAAGTACGTTCGCGACGCTTCGAGTGGCAGATCCCTGCCGACGTTGTGCCAAAGGAAGC
Source organism: Hydrogenophaga intermedia (assembly GCA_945869245.1). Lineage (GTDB taxonomy): Bacteria > Pseudomonadota > Gammaproteobacteria > Burkholderiales > Burkholderiaceae_C > Hydrogenophaga > Hydrogenophaga intermedia_B. The sequence goes on along the minus strand of CAMBOY010000139.1, from coordinate 1,058 downwards.
ACGACTGTGGAACGGGCGGGAGTTGGAACGTGCTGTGTTCGCGCAATACATCGACGGACACCTTCTGCAGGTGCAGATCATCGTCGCTCCGTTTTGGATTTATACGATTTCGGTATCCGGTACAAAGTGCATTCTCAACTGTAAAAAGACTGACCTGCCCCCACCGCCAGCCGTACCAGCCTGAAGCCGCCACTGAAAATTCAGAGGTTAAGACCGCGCCCTTCGGCACCCTCATCACCCCGCAATGGCTCCAATCCTTTAGCCCACAGCGGCGGGCGAGTTACCTGCCAATGCCATTGGCCACCACTCCATCGAGCCACCAGTTTAGGCCCTGCCACACCGGCGCGCCCTGCGCCCGAGGTGTCGTACAACAGTGCCAGATCGGCCAGAGGACTGGCCTCGCGCAAGTGGGCCAACGTGCGCGGGTAGCGGGCCAAGATGCGTTCGGCCGGTACATCGTGCCCGCCTTCTGACACCCGCCCAGCCACCCGCTGCAGCAACTGCTTGGGGTCGTTGACGCACACCACCAGCAACACCACCGCAAAGCCGGCGGCCCGCGCCTGGCGGATCAGATCGAGCTTGGACGGGTGCGAGAACACCGTCTCGCTCACAAACGTGTGGCCTGCCTTCAGGCATTGATGGCGGCGGGCGTCTGCCCATTGGCGGGCCAGGCGCGAGCGTTCATTCGCATCCGCCACATGGGTCAGATGCTGACTTTCGTAAAGGTCGGCATTGATGAACTCGGCTTGGGCGGGCAGCAAGCCCTGCTCCAGCGCAGAGCGGTACAGCGTGGACTTGCCTGCGCCATTGGGTCCTGCCAGCAGAAAAAACACCGGGCGCGTTGCCGGTGGCCCACCAGGGGTCGGCGCCTGGCTCAAGCGGCCTGCAGCGCTTTGCGCCGGTTGCTCTGTGCGTATTTCAGCGATCGTGGACGCCTGTTTCAGGCTGATCGTGGACGGCGAATCGGTGTTGCCGTGTCGGCGCTGGGGAAGCGCGCAGGAACTGGTGGGAATGTATCGTAATCGTCCACGATCAGGCTGAAACGCGCTGCCGTGGTG
>CAMBOY010000138.1 GCA_945869245.1 Hydrogenophaga intermedia | reverse complement strand
CCAAGTTCATCAACACCATGAAGCAAGAGTCTGTGATCGAGCAGCTGTTGCCCTTGTCGGCCGAAACGCTGCAAGCCGGTGGCAAGGGCCGCGATTGGGACTACGTTTACGAACCCGACGCGGCGGCGGTGATCGACGAACTCTTGGTGCGTTATGTCGAAGCGCAGGTGTACCAAGCCGTTGCCGAAAACATGGCGTCCGAGCAGTCGGCGCGTATGGTGGCCATGAAGGCCGCCACCGACAACGCGGGCAGCGTCATTGGCGAACTCAAGTTGGTCTACAACAAGACCCGCCAAGCGGCGATCACCAAAGAGCTGTCGGAAATTGTGGCTGGCGCAGCCGCTGTTTGACGTCCATCAGAATTCAGAGAATTGAAAAGGTATCCATCATGTCTCAAGTACAAGGCAAGATTGTTCAGTGCATCGGCGCCGTCGTGGACGTGGAATTTCCCCGCGACCAAATGCCGCGCGTCTACGACGCCCTGAAAATGGAAGGCTCCGCCCTGACGCTGGAAGTCCAGCAGCAACTGGGCGACGGCGTGGTGCGCACCATTGCGCTGGGCTCGTCCGACGGCCTGCGCCGCGGCATGCTGGTGACCAACACCCACGCCAACATCACCGTGCCCGTGGGCAAAGCGACCCTGGGCCGTATCATGGACGTGCTGGGCGCGCCGATCGACGAGCGTGGTCCGGTCGACCAGACCCTCACCGCCCCAATCCACCGCAAGGCCCCGGCCTACGACGAACTCTCGCCCTCGCAAGAGCTGCTCGAGACCGGTATCAAGGTGATCGACTTGGTCTGCCCCTTCGCCAAAGGCGGTAAGGTGGGCCTGTTCGGTGGCGCCGGTGTGGGCAAGACCGTGAACATGATGGAACTCATCAACAACATCGCCAAGGCGCACTCGGGTCTGTCCGTGTTCGCTGGCGTGGGTGAGCGTACCCGCGAGGGCAACGACTTCTATCACGAGATGGCCGATTCCGGCGTGGTGAACCTCGAGAAGCTCGAAGACTCGAAAGTGGCCATGGTCTACGGCCAGATGAACGAGCCCCCAGGCAACCGTCTGCGCGTGGCCTTGACCGGTCTGACCATCGCCGAATCGTTCCGTGACGAAGGCCGCGACGTGCTGTTCTTTGTGGACAACATCTACCGCTACACCCTGGCCGGTACCGAAGTGTCCGCTCTGCTGGGTCGCATGCCGTCCGCCGTGGGTTACCAGCCGACTCTGGCCGAAGAAATGGGCCGTCTGCAAGAGCGCATCACCTCCACCAAGGTCGGCTCGATCACCTCGATCCAGGCTGTGTACGTGCCAGCCGACGACTTGACCGACCCGTCGCCCGCCACCACCTTCGCCCACTTGGACTCCACCGTGGTGCTGTCGCGTGACATCGCTGCCCTGGGTATCTATCCCGCCGTGGATCCGCTGGACTCCACCAGCCGCCAGCTCGACCCGCTGGTCGTGGGCCAAGAACACTACGAAACCGCCCGCGCCGTGCAAGGCACGCTGCAGCGCTACAAAGAACTGCGCGACATCATCGCCATTCTGGGCATGGACGAATTGGCGCCTGAGGACAAGCTGGCTGTGGCCCGCGCCCGTAAGATTCAGCGTTTCCTGTCGCAGCCCTTCCACGTGGCCGAGGTGTTCACCGGGTCGCCTGGCAAGTACGTGCCGCTGTCGGAAACCATCCGTGGTTTCAAGATGATCGCCGCTGGTGAGTGCGATCACCTGCCCGAGCAGGCTTTCTACATGGTTGGCACCATCGACGAAGCCTTCGAAAAGGCCAAAAAGGTCGCGTAAAGCGGCGTACTCGGGCGCCCGGCGTCGTTGGTGTGCTCCCTGTGCGAGAGCACATTGTCGCGCACCGCCTAGCCGGACACCCGATTACTTGCTTTCCTTCGACTTTTTACAGGAGTACATATGAGCACCATCCACGTCGATGTGGTCAGCGCCGAAGAGTCCATCTTCTCTGGCCAGGCCAAGTTCGTGGCCCTGCCGGGCGAAGCGGGTGAACTGGGTATTCTGCCCGGGCACATTCCGCTGATCACGCGCATCAAGCCCGGTGCCGTGCGCATCGAAAAGGCCGACGGCTCGGAAGAGTTTGTGTTTGTGGCCGGCGGCATTCTTGAAGTGCAGCCGAACTTGGTGACCGTCTTGTCCGACACCGCCATTCGTGGTGCCGACCTCGACGAAGCCAAGGCCAGCGAAGCCCGCAAACAGGCCGAGGAAGCGCTTAAGAACGCCAAGAGCGAAATCGACATGGCCAAAGCCACCTCCGAGCTGGCGGTCATGGCGGCGCAGATTGCGGCGCTGCGCAAGTTCCGCCAAAAGCGCTGAGCCCTTGCGGCTCGCCCCGACAGAACCGGCCTACAGGGCCGGTTTTTTTGTGCCGATTGCCGGCCCGCGTGCGTGGCAGCGCCGGGATCGGCCACAATCTGCCCATGACATCTCTGTCGCAAAATCCCGACCTTGATCCGAAAGAGGTGGCCGCCCGGCTGTTGATCACCCCCACCGCGTTGGAGGAGCTGACTCTGGACGACGCCATCCTCGTGGTGAACTATATGCAGCCGCGGCGCATTGCCGACGGCACCGTGCTCATGCGCGAGGGCGAGGACGTCCACAACGACTTCATGCTGCTGGTGCTGGAGGGCGAGGTCTCGGTGGCGAGCGAGGTCAACGGGGTGGACGAAGACATTGTGGTCAGCGTGTTGGGCGCCGGCGCGCTCATTGGCGAGATGGGCTTGCTCGACGGCACCCCGCGGTCGGCCACCTGCACCGCCGACGGCGACGTGGTGACCGCCATCTTGACCCGCCCCAATATGTTGGCCTTGATGCGCGAGGAGCCCCGGGTGGCGGCGCGCCTGCTGCTGGCCATGACCAAACGCTTGGCCGATCGGCTGCGGGAAACCAACCGCAAAGTCAAGGCGCTGGCGCAAATCAACCGCACCCTGCGCCAGGAGCTCAACCTGGTCATGAACAACCGCACCCCACCACTTCCACGCCAATAAACGGCCATGGCCAAGCACTCATTTCCGCCGAATTCGCCCGATGATGTGGAGCAAAGCTTTTATGAGGCCATGCAACACGGCGACATTGAGCGCCTGATGGCTTGTTGGGCCAGCAGCGACGACATCGCCTGTGTGCACCCAGGCGGCCCCCGCTTGCTGGGTATGGCGGCGGTGCGCCACGCCTTTGAAACCGTCTTGTCCAACGGGCCGGTGCGGGTGCGGCTGGCTAAAGTGCACAAAACCCAACACGAGCACTGGGCGATCCACAGTGTGCTTGAGGTGGTGGAGCTGGTGGGCAACGACGGTCCACAGAAGGCCTGGGTACTGGCCACCAATGTGTACGCGCGCCAACCTGAAGGCTGGCGCATGGTGGTGCACCACGCCAGCCCTGGCCAACGGGAAGAGCCCATGGAGTTGCACAGCGTGCCCACGGTGCTGCACTGAGACCAGCATGCGGTTTGAATTGCCCCGGCCTTGGCGCAACCCCCATCTGCAAACCATCTGGGCAGCCAAGCTGTCGCAGCGCCCAGCAGTGGCCTGGCGCCACGAACTCTGGCAAACCCCCGATGGCGACGTCGTCACCGCAAGTTGGGCGGGGGCACCCGTGCCCGACACCCGACCCTTGTTGGTGCTGTTCCATGGGCTAGAAGGCAGCGCCCACAGCCACTACGCCCAGGGCTTAGCGGCTGAGGCGCTGGCGCGCGGTTGGGACTGTGTGCTGCCGCATTTCCGCGGTTGCGGCGGGGCCATGAACCACGCGCCACGGGCTTACCACTCGGGCGATTACGCGGAAATCGATTGGATGCTGCAACAGGCCGCTCAGCGCTACCCGAGCCAGCCCCTGCTGGCGGTCGGTATCTCGCTGGGGGGCAACGCCCTCCTGTTGTGGGCCGGCACCTTGGGGCCAGCAGCCGTGGGGCGGGTGCGCGCCGTCGTGTCGGTGTGTTCACCCCTGGACTTGATGGCCAGCGGCGCAGCGCTGGAGCGCGGCGTGTGTCGCTGGATCTATACCCCGATGTTTCTGCAGACGATGCGATACAAGGCGTTGACCAAGCACCGCCAGTTCCCGGGCTTGTTCGACCTGCAGCGTGCCCAACGCGCCACCACCCTGCGCGAATTCGACGACGCGTTCACCGCGCCGGTGCACGGATTTGCTGGTGTTGACGACTACTGGACGCGGGCCTCGGCCAAGCCCGTGATGCACCAGATTGTGTTGCCCGCCTTGGCGCTCAACGCCAGCGACGATCCGTTTGTGCCCGCCAACTCCCTGCCCACACCGGCTGAGGTTGGGCCTCGCGTGGTCTTGGTGCGTACCCACCACGGAGGTCACGTCGGATATCCGAGCTGGGACAGTGGCTGGCGCGGCCATGTGCGCTGGATGCCCCAGTCGGTGTGCGGCTGGCTAGCGCCACACGCCATGCCGGAGCCGGCCCATGGATGACATGGTCAAAGCCGCTATGGCCAAATGGCCCATGGTGCCGGCGTGTTGTGGCTGGCTCGGTCTGGACGGGCGCGGCGAATGGTATTTGCGCGACGATGCCGCCCAGGCCGCCGGCGGATTTCAGGCGCGTGGCGCCTGGCCGCAGGCCAAAGGCAGCCGCTTGCAGCACGCCGGTTTGATCGCCTTCATTGGCCGCAACTACTGCCGCGACAGCACCGGTTGCTGGTATTTTCAGAACGGCCCTCAGCGCGTGTTTGTGGAACTGGCGCTGGCGCCCTGGGTGCTGCGCTTGCAAGCCGATGGCGAGCACTGGAGCACCCACACGGGCGAGCCGGCCGAGCCCTGCGATTGGTGGCTCGACGAAGAGGGCTTGTTGTACGCCAGTGGCGTCACGGGGCTGGGCGTGGTGCACAGCGCCGACATGCTGGGGGCGTCCGACTGGCTGGATCGCCACCAGATAGAACCGGGTGAGCTCATGCGCCGAGACCTGCCCGCGCGCTTTGGCTATGTGCTCAGCCCCAGTGCGGCGCAAAAAAAACCCGCCTGAGGCGGGTTTTTTGTTGGTGCGTGACGGATCACTTGGCCGCTTCAGCGGGAGCGGCCACGGCGGGAGCGGCCTCAGCCGCAGCGCCCTCGGCAGCCGGTGGGTTGGGGATGTCAAATTTGCCACCAGCCGAGTTGGCCAAATGCACCACCGCGCGGCCAATCTCGATATCGGAAAACGCGCCGCCACCTTGCGCGCCCATGGCGCCTTTGCCTTTGAGGACGGACGTCAGCAGGGCTTCGTAGCCCGTGCCAAGGCGGGCACCCCAAGCACCAGCATCGCCGAGCTTGGGCGCGCCGGCCAGTCCCGCGTCGTGGCAGGCCGCGCACTGGGCCTTGTACACCGCGTCGCCGGCTTGTAGCGGCCGGTTGGCGTCGCGCAGTTCCACCGTGCCCACCCGTTGGATGCGCTCAGCCAGCGCAATCTCGGTGTCCACCGCACCCGCCGCAGGTTTGGGCGCCGAGGTCACAAAATACACCAAGCCGATGATCACAAACACCGGGACCACAAACGAGAAAAGCGACAGCCACAGCAGCTGCATAGGGGTTTTGACGGGGCCAGTGTGGGAGTCGTGTTCGCTGTCGCTCATGGTGTCCTCTGGGGAGGGAAAATCAAAGGGGCTTCCAAACGGAAGACGCATCGGCCGCTTGCGCAAAACCAAACAACCGAAAATTATAGCGGGCAGCCCTGTGTGAACCTGACGCCGCAGCCTGCCATGTAGAATGCAAGACGGTGCGCGGCTGTAGCTCAGTGGATAGAGTATTGGCCTCCGAAGCCAAGGGTCGTGGGTTCGATCCCCGCCAGCCGCGCCATCCGGGGTGTTTCCCCTCGTTCCGCGTCATGCAAGCGCATCCCGCTGGGGCCGTCTACCGCACGCGCCAACACCCAGTCTAGAGGCAGACGCCTGCCACCGACACCGCGTCCTCAGTCCCTTTCATCTCACCATGCCCGTTCTTGGCTATCGCCCCCCGTGGTTGTGGACGAAACGCGACAGTCTCTGTGCGATTTAGCGCATATTGAGTCAGATTCTTCGGCTTATTGGGCTCGTAGGGCCGGGTCAAAGGCCGCTGAACACGAGCAAAGTAACGCCTAATCATCATTAAATGGCGCTCGCGGCCTTAAATTCATAAATATGGTTAATTGCTAGATCTACTGGCCTAAATATCATTGCCTGCTATTTCCCCGTATGGTCCGGGTGGTGCGCGCAGGGGCGTGCCCCATCCCACTGCAGCAGGCGCAACATGAACAAAATTTTCAGGGTCCGCATCATCACCCGCGACAACGACGAGCGGTGGTTTGAACTCGATGCCTCTGGGCGCAACGTCTTGAAAATCCGCGCAGCCGAGCTGCAACGCATCGAATTGCTGCGCAAATCGACCGGATTTGCGCCCGACGTGATCAAAGGACGCCGCGAGGGTGACGACCTGCACATCGACTTGATGGACAGTGCCGAATCGTTTGAGCATTTGGTGATTGAAGGCTATTACGGCGACGAAGCGGCCGCTGCGGTGCAGGGCCTGACCGAAGGCAGCGCGGTGTACGGCTATATGCCCATGAGCGGCGACCCGGGTTTCCGCATCAGTTCTTTGCTCGACGGGGTCAGCGGCCTGTACGCACTGGGCACCAACGCCGCCAGCAACGCCGCCCTCGGTGGGGTGGTGGCCAGCGCCTTCCCGATGACCGGCTGGTGGTCGGGCATTGGTGCGGCGGCGCTGGCAGGGGCGGGCGGTGGCTCCAGCGCCGCCTCGAGCGCGCAGGCGCTGCCGCTGGCGGCGGCCAGCATCCGTGAAGCGTGGTTCAGTGGGCGGCAGTTGGAACCAGGGGCGGCCGCTGGTCAGCGGCCCACCCTGCGCGGCGCCGCGCCGGCCGAGGCGACCCGGGTCGAGATCTTTGACGGCGACCAGAAAGTGGGCGAAGCCACCGTCAGCAATGGCAATTGGACCTTCACCCCGGATCAGCCCTGGCCAACCGGTGTGCGCAACATCCGGGTGCGCGCGGTCAACGAGGCCCAAATCAGTTCGTGGTCGGAGAGTTGGCCGATGTTGTTGGCGGACGCCCGCCCCTCGGTGCCAGCGATCCAGAGTGTGCTCGACGACGTGGGCCCGATCCAGGGCACCCTGCAGCAGCAGCAACCCAGCGACGACAGCCGCCCGGTGGTCACGGGCACCGCCATGCCTGGCACCTGGGTCATTGTGTGGGTCGATGGGGTGGCGCAGTCGCCCGCCGTGCTGGCCGACGCCAATGGTCGGTGGCAATTCGAGCTGCCCGAGCCCCTGAGCGCGGGCGAGCACCGCATCGCAGCGAGCGCCAGAAACGTCGAAGGGCAAGAAGGCCCTCGCAGTGGTGAGCGGATCGTGTTCATCGACACTGAGGCACCGGCTGCCGTGGTTTTTGTGGTGGCAGATGACGTGGGTGCGGTGCCAGGCGTGGTGCCGGGCGGCGGGGTGACCGACGACGCCACCCCCACCGTGAGCGGCCAGAATGCGCAGCCCGGCGATCTGGTGGTGGTGAGCAGCGGCAACGTGATCTTGGGCAGTGCGGTGGTCGGGCCGGACGGCCGCTGGAGCGTCACACCCACGGTGGCGCTGTCCGATGGCGCACACACCTTGAGTGCGGTGGCGCAAGACGCGGCGGGCAACCGCAGTGCGCCCAGCACGCAAACCCTCACGGTCGACACGCGCGCGCAGCCGGTGGCCATTACCCGGGCCGAGGACAACCAAGACCCCGTCAGCGGCCAGGTGGCCGACGGCGGCACTGGCAACGACAGCACACCCACCCTGGTGGGCACCGGTCGTCCGGGCCAGGTGGTCACCCTGAGTGTGGACAGCACCATGCTGGGCAGCGCCACCGTGGGAACGGACGGCATTTGGCGCTTTGAGGTGCCCGCACTGGGCGCCGACGCCAATTACACCTTCCGGGCGCAGGCGCTCGATGCACAAGGCAACCCGAGCCAGCACGACTTCGGCTACACCCTAGACCGCAGCGCCCCGGCGGCGCCAAGCAACATCAGCGTGCTCGACGACGTGGGGGCGGTGCAGGGCAGCTTGAGCAGCGGCGGTGTGACCGACGACACCACACCGACCGTCAGCGGCACAGGCGCCACACCGGGTGAGCTCATCACCCTGTACGACAAC
>CAMBOY010000137.1 GCA_945869245.1 Hydrogenophaga intermedia | reverse complement strand
GGGAAGAGGCGCAGTGTGGTTTAGAGTCGGGGGAGGCAGCCTGTGGATGGGGTTCACCGGCCTGTGTCACATCGGTCGTCGAAGACGATGCACCGATTGTATGAAAATAGGTGTTCGGCTGCCTTGAACAACAAAAGGATGCAACGCATGTCCATTCTGTCGAATCTCGATCTCATTCGCCGGGTGCCGCTTTTCTCCACCCTGACCCAGGCACAAGCCGAGTTGGTGGCCAACACCGTGGTCAAGCGCCGCTACAAGCGCGGCGACATCATTGTGGAGCAGGGGAAGAAGTCGAATTTTCTGGCCATTGTGCTCACCGGTCGCACCCGTGTGATCACCACCGACTCGCGCGGCCGCGAAGTGATTCTGGCCACCATGCAGCCGGGCGACTACATCGGCGAGATGAGTCTGATCGACAACCAGCCGCACTCGGCCACGGTGCGCGCCGAAATCCAGACCGATGTGCTGATTTTGGGCCGCGCAGAGTTTGCGCGTTGTTTGCCCGAGAACTCGTCGATGGCCTATGCGGTGATGCGCGGACTGGTACAGCGCTTGCGCCACGCCGACCGCAAAATCGAATCGCTGGCCTTGCTCGATGTGTATGGCCGCGTGGCGCGCGCGCTGCTGGAATTTGCCCAACCCAGCCCCGAAGGCGATCCGGTGATCCGCGAGCGGGTGTCGCGCCAAGACGTGGCCAAAATGATTGGCGCCTCGCGTGAGATGGTGAGCCGGGTCATGAAGGACTTGGAAGACCGCGGGTTCATCGAAGTGTTGCCCGATGGCAGCACGCTCATCAAAGACCGTCTCAACAGCCTGAGCTGATGCGCGGATAAGCCACTGGCCGGGGGCGCTCTGAGGGCGCCCTTGGTGTTTTTCAGCCACCCATGACCTACTCTCTCAACACACTCAACGGCCAAGCCGAACGGCCCGCATTCGCCTCGGTACTGGGGCGGTTTGGTCAGGAGATTGGCCTGATTCTGGGTGGATTGCTGTGGGCGTTTTGGGTGCTGGCGCTGTTGACCTATTCGCACCATGACGCGGCTTGGAGCACCAGTGGCGACGGTGGTGCGGTGCGCAACTGGGGTGGGCAGCTGGGCGCGTATTGGGCCGATGCGAGTTACTTCACGCTGGGGCTGTCGGTGTGGTGGCTGCTGGCGGTGGGTGCGCGGGCCTGGTTGGGTTCTCTGGCGCGCTGGGTGCGCAGCGGCGAGCCGGTGGCGGTCGAAGAACACGGTGCCGGGCGCCTGGCCCATCCCGCGTGGTTTGCGCTGGCCTTGCTGGTGCTGATTGCCGCCAGTGCGGTGCTGGAATGGACGCGCCTGCACCGCCTCGACGCCATGGTGCCCGGGCAGTCGGGTGGGGCGCTGGGCCAGTGGCTCGGTGGCTACGCCATGGCCTGGCTGGGTTTTCACGGATCGGCCTTGGTGGCGGTGTGTCTGTGGGGCCTGACCTTGCCCCGGGTGTTCGGCTTTTCATGGCAGCGCTGGGCCGAGCGTCTGGGCGCTGCGATCGACGAGCGCTTGTCTGCCCGCCGCGAAAAACAAGAAACGCTGGAAGACCTGCGCATTGGCGAGCAAGCGGCGCGCGAGCGCGAGGTGGTGGTGGCCCACGAGCGCGAAGAAATTCAAGAGCAGTATGTGGAGCCGGTGCTGATTGAGCCGCAGGTGGCGCGCGAACTGCCCAAGAGTGCGCGGGTGGCCAAGGAGCGCCAAAAGACGCTGTTTGTGGACCCAGGCGACAGCAAGCTGCCCCAGGTGGACCTGTTGGACGCCGCGCCGGTGCAGCAGCTCAGTGTGGACTCCCAGACGCTGGAGATGACCAGCCGCCTGATCGAGAAAAAGCTCAAGGACTTTGGTGTCGATGTGCGGGTGGTGGCCGCAGCCCCCGGCCCGGTGATCACGCGCTACGAGATCGAACCCGCCACCGGCGTCAAAGGTTCGCAGGTGGTCAACTTGGCCAAGGACTTGGCGCGCTCGTTGTCGCTGGTGTCGATTCGTGTGATCGAGACCATCCCCGGCAAAAATCTGATGGCGCTGGAGTTGCCCAATGCCAAGCGCCAGACCATTCGTCTGTCGGAAATTTTGGGCTCGGACGTGTACAACGACGCCAAGAGCCTGCTGACCATGGGCTTGGGCAAAGACATTGGCGGCTTGCCGGTGGTGGCCGACCTGGCCAAGATGCCGCACTGTCTGGTGGCCGGCACCACCGGCTCGGGCAAGTCGGTGGGTATCAACGCCATGATCCTGAGCCTGCTCTATAAGGCCGATGCCAAGGATGTACGCCTGCTGCTGATCGACCCCAAGATGCTGGAAATGAGTGTCTACGAAGGCATTCCGCACCTGATTGCGCCGGTGGTCACCGACATGAAACACGCCGCCAACGGCCTGAACTGGTGTGTGGCCGAGATGGAGAAGCGCTACAAACTCATGAGCAAGATGGGCGTGCGCAACTTGGCGGGCTTCAACACCAAGATCGACGAAGCCAAGGCGCGCGGCGAGTTCATTGGCAACCCGTTCAGCCTCACCCCGGAGCAGCCCGAGCCACTGGAGCGGTTGCCCTACATCGTGGTGGTGATTGATGAGCTGGCCGACCTGATGATGGTGGTGGGCAAGAAGATCGAAGAACTGATCGCGCGGCTGGCGCAAAAAGCGCGCGCCGCCGGCATCCACCTGGTGCTGGCCACCCAGCGTCCCAGTGTGGACGTGATCACTGGCCTGATCAAGGCCAATATCCCGACCCGCTTGAGCTTTCAGGTCAGCAGCAAGATCGACAGCCGCACCATCCTTGACCAGATGGGTGCCGAGAGTCTGCTGGGCATGGGTGACATGCTCTACATGCCCAGTGGCACCGGTTTCCCAATCCGGGTGCACGGCGCTTTTGTCAGCGACGACGAGGTGCACCGGGTCGTGGCTTATTTGAAAGAACAGGGCGGCGAGCCCAATTACATCGAGGGCGTGCTCGAATCGGCGCTGGGTGAAGACGGCGGTGAGTTCGGTCTGGATGGCGGCGACGTTGGCGGCGAAAAAGACGCCTTGTACGACCAGGCGGTGGCCATCGTCTTGCAGGACCGCAAGGCCAGCATCAGCTATGTGCAGCGCAAGCTCAAGATCGGCTACAACCGCGCGGCGCGCCTGCTCGAAGACATGGAAAAAGCCGGGCTGGTGAGTGCGCTCACCAGCAGCGGCCAGCGCGACATTCTGGTGCGCGGCGACGCATCCTGACACAACTTGCCCGGAACCTGTGGCGCTGGCGCCGACTCCTCACACCATGAAAACTGTTTTGATTGCCCTGATCGCCGCCCTGAGCTGGCCACTGGCCGCCTGGGCCAACGGCCTGCAGCAGCTCGAGGTGTTTCTGAAAGACATCCAGGGCGCACGCGCCAGCTTCACCCAGGTGGTGACCTCGCCGCCCAAGGCCGGCGACAAGGCGGTGCGCGCCAAGACCTCGAGCGGCAGCTTTGAGTTTGTGCGGCCCGACCGCTTCCGCTTTGACTACACCAAGCCCTTTGTGCAGAACATCGTGGCCGACGGCAGCACCTTGTGGCTGTACGACGCCGATCTCAACCAGGTGACGGTGCGCAACCAGAAAGAGACCTTGGGCGCCACACCGGCCACCCTGATCGCCGCCGGCTCCGACCTCAAAACCCTACGCGAATCGTTTGATCTGAGCGCTTTGCCCAACCGCGATGGCCTGGCCTGGGTCGAGGCGCGTCCGCGCCAAAAAGACGGGCAGCTGCAAAGCATCAAAGCCGGGTTCAAAGGCAGCGATCTGGCGGTCCTGGAAATCGCCGACGGTCTGGGGCAGGTCTCGGTCATGACCTTCAGCGCCTGGCAAAGCAACCCCCGTATCGCAGCCGAGCGTTTTCGTTTCCAGGTGCCTGTCGGCGCCGACGTGCTGCGGCCCTAAGGGCCCGCCATGAGCGATTTGTTCGCCCGGGAGCGCGCCGTGCCACTGGCTGAGGCCCTGCGACCGCAAGGCCTCGACGACGTGGTCGGCCAGACGCATCTGCTGGGCGAGGGCAAGCCGTTGCGGCTGGCCTTTGCGTCGGGACAGGCCCATTCCATGATTTTTTGGGGGCCACCCGGGGTGGGCAAAACCACCTTGGCGCGCCTGACCGCCAGCGCGTTTGCGTGCGAATTCATCGCCTTGTCGGCGGTGTTGTCGGGTGTCAAGGACATCCGCGCTGCGGTGGAGCAAGCCGAGCAACACGGTGTACACGGCAAAAAAACCATCCTGTTTGTGGACGAAATCCACCGCTTCAACAAATCGCAGCAAGACGCTTTGCTGCCCCATGTGGAATCGGGGCTGTTCACCTTCATTGGCGCGACCACCGAAAACCCGTCGTTTGAGGTCAATTCGGCCTTGCTCTCGCGTGCCCAGGTGTATGTGCTGCGCGCACTCAGCGACGCCGAGTTGCGACAGCTGTTTGCCCGGGCGCACACGCTGGCCTTGTCGTCGCTGCACTTTGAAGCCGCCGCTGTCGACACCCTGGTGGGCTATGCCGACGGCGACGCCCGTCGCTTGCTGAACCTGCTCGAACAGTGCCGCACCGCCGCCACAGCGGCTGGGCAAGGGGTGGTGGACGAGGCTTTTGTTGCCAACGCCTTGAGCCAGCAGGCGCGCCGTTTCGACAAGGGCGGCGACCAGTTCTACGACCAGATTTCGGCCCTGCACAAATCGGTGCGTGGTTCCCACCCCGACGCTGCGCTGTATTGGCTCACCCGCATGCTCGACGGCGGCGCCGACGCCAAGTATTTGTCGCGGCGCATTGTGCGCATGGCCTGGGAAGACATTGGCTTGGCCGACCCGCGCGCCATGCAAATTGCCAACGACGCCGCGCTGACCTATGAGCGGCTGGGCAGCCCCGAGGGCGAGCTGGCGCTGGGGCAGGCGGTGATCTACCTGGCCATGGCGCCCAAAAGCAACGCGGGCTACAAGGCCTACAACGCCGCGCGCGCGTTTGTGGCCAAGGACAAAAGCCGCGAGGTGCCGGTGCATTTGCGCAACGCGCCCACCGCCTTGATGAAAGAGCTGGGCCATGGCCACGCCTACCGCTACGCCCACGACGAACCGCAGGCCTACGCCGCTGGCGAAACCTACCTGCCCGATGGCATGCCCGAGCCGGCTTGGTATGCGCCAGTGCCGCGTGGGCTGGAAATCAAGATCGGCGAAAAACTCGCCCAGCTCAAGGCCTGGGACCATGAAGCGCGCCAGAAAAAATCCACTGAATAAGTCAGGCTAATACTGCTGCTCATTGCCTGATGTCCTGACTGATACTTTCGGAAACCGAGGGTAAACCCGAGAACCCTAAGGGCTTACACGCATCTGACCCCCTGGCGCCCTTCGCTAGAATCTCGCCACCCACCCGCAGAGGGCCTGTACCCGGGCTCTGACTGGCGGGTTTTTTGTTAGGCGAATGGGGCGCACGCGTACCGCGGGCGCTGCAAACCAACACAACGGAGTTTTTGCATGGACATCTTGCTTCAGCAGATCATCAACGGTCTGGTGCTGGGCAGCATGTATGCCTTGGTGGCCTTGGGCTACACCATGGTGTACGGCATCATTGGCCTCATCAACTTTGCGCACGGCGACGTGCTGATGGTGGGGGCGCTCACCAGCTGGACCATCATTGGCTGGATGACCAGCAGTTGGACCGGTGCGCCCGGTTGGGTGGTGCTCTTGACGGCCACCCTGATTGCCATGGTGGTGTGTGCGGTGCTCAACTTCACCATTGAGAAGCTCGCCTACCGGCGACTGCGCAACTCACCCCGATTGGCGCCGCTGATCACCGCCATTGGCATGTCGATCTTGCTGCAAACGCTGGCGATGATCATCTGGAAGCCGAACCCCAAGTCCTACCCCTCCATGTTGTCGCGCGAGCCGATTGAAATTGGTGGTGCGGTGATTTCGGTGACCCAGATCACCATTTTGGCCACCACCGCGATCGTGCTGGCGGCGCTGATGTGGCTGGTCAACCGCACCAACTTGGGCCGCGCCATGCGCGCCACCGCCGAGAACCCGCGTGTGGCGGGGCTCATGGGCATTCGGCCCGACGTGGTGATTTCTGCCACCTTCATCATCGGTGCCATGCTGGCCGCGATTGCTGGCGTGATGTGGGCGTCCAACTACGGCACGGTGCAACACGCCATGGGCTTTATGCCGGGCCTCAAGGCCTTTGTGGCCGCGGTGATGGGTGGTATTGGCAACCTGGGCGGCGCGGTGCTGGGTGGCTTGCTGCTGGGCCTGATCGAGGCCCTGGGCGCCGGTTACCTTGGCAAGTTGACAGGTGGCTTCCTGGGCAGCCAGTACACCGACATCTTCGCTTTCATCGTGTTGGCGCTGGTGCTGACCCTGCGTCCTTCGGGTCTGCTGGGCGAGCGTGTGGCCGATCGCGCCTGATCACACAGGAGACGCAATCATGATGCATTCCAAGTCTTCCAAACTGGTGATCTTTGGCCTGGTGGCCGTGGCCATGCTGGTGTTCCCCTTCATCTTGCAGGCCACTGGCAGCAACTCGTGGATGCGCATTGTCGACATCGCGCTGCTCTACGTGCTGCTGGCCCTGGGTTTGAACATTGTGGTGGGCCATGCCGGTCTGCTCGATCTCGGCTTCGTCGCTTTCTTTGCGGTGGGCGCCTATTTCTACGGTCTGGTGGCCTCGCCGCACTTGACCGAGAACTTTCCAGCCATTGCGGCCATGTTCCCCAACGGGCTGCACCTGAACTTTTGGATTGCGATGGTGTTCGCCGGGGTGCTCGCCGGTCTCACTGGCCTGATGCTGGGCTTTCCGGTGCTCAAGCTGCGCGGCGACTACCTCGCCATCGTGACCTTGGGCTTCGGTGAAATTGTGCGCATCTTTATGCTCAACCTGGATCGCCCGATCAACCTCACCAACGGCCCCAAAGGCATCAGCAACATCGACGCGGTGTCGGTGTTTGGCCACGACATGGCCCGTCCGCTGAAACTGGAGTTCGGCGATTGGTCCTTCACCTTCCAATCGGTCACGCTGTACTACTACCTGATCCTGTTCTTTGTGGTGATCGCTATTGTGGTGGCCAGCCGGCTGGAGGATTCGCGCATCGGCCGCGCCTGGATGGCCATTCGCGAAGACGAGATCGCCGCCAAGGCCATGGGCCTGAACACCCGCAACCTCAAGCTCGCCGCCTTTGGCATGAGCGCCACGTTTGGTGGCGTGTCGGGTGTGTTGTTCGCCTCGCTGATGCGCGGTGTCTACCCCGAGTCCTTCATCCTGATGGAGTCGGTGATGATTGTGGCCATGGTCGTGCTCGGTGGCCTGGGCCACATTCCGGGTGTGATCCTGGGGGCCCTGGTGCTGGCCGGTCTGCCCGAGCTGTTGCGCCATGTGGCCCACCCGCTGACCGCGCTGACCGATGGCCGCCTGGGCCCTGAAATTCTGCGCCAATTGCTGATCGCGCTGGCCATGATCATCATCATGCTGCTGCGTCCGAAAGGCCTGTGGCCCGCGCCCGAGCACGGCAAATCCCTGGCGAGCAAGTGAGCGAAAGGCCCAGCAACATGAGTGACACCATTCTCAAAGTGGCCGGCGTTTCCAAACGTTTCGGCGGTTTGCAAGCCCTCAGCGATGTGGGCATTGAAATCCAACGTGGTCAGGTCTATGGCCTGATCGGTCCCAACGGCGCCGGAAAAACCACGTTCTTCAACGTGCTCACCGGCCTGTACACCCCCGACGGTGGCACGTTTGAGCTGGCGGGCAAGCCCTACCAGCCCACCGCCGTGCACGAGGTGGCCAAAGCCGGCATTGCGCGCACCTTCCAGAACATCCGGCTGTTTGCCGAGATGACCGCGCTGGAAAACGTGATGGTCGGGCGCCACGCCCGCACCGGCTCCGGTCTGTTGGGTGCGATTTTGCGCACCAAGAGCTTCAAAGCCGAAGAGCAGGCCATCCGCACCCGCGCCCTGGAGCTGTTGGACTACGTGGGGCTGGCCAAGTTTGCCGATTACCGCGCCCGCACCCTGAGCTACGGCGACCAACGCCGCCTGGAAATTGCCCGCGCCCTGGCCACCGATCCGCAGTTGGTGGCGCTGGACGAGCCCGCCGCCGGCATGAACGCCACCGAAAAGGTGCAGCTGCGCGAACTCATCGACCAGATCCGCCGCGACAA
>CAMBOY010000136.1 GCA_945869245.1 Hydrogenophaga intermedia | reverse complement strand
AGGTCCACCAGCTCTTGGGTCAAGTCGACGTTGGCGCGCTCGGTGGCACCGGCGCGGATCGAACCAAAACCGGCTGAACCGGCTTCACCGATCTTCGCCACACCCGACGTGGCCGAGGCTAGGTAGCTCGCGTCACCGATCTGGCGCAGACCGGTGGGGCTGCTGAAGTTGGCTAGAACGATCTTGCCCAGCGACACTTGAGACCCGTTCGAGTAGGTGGCGTTGACCAAGCCGTCCACCCCAATATCCAAGCCCATCAGCTCACCCTCAGGAGCGCCATCTTGTGCCTGCGACAGCACAGCAAACGAGCTGGAATACTGGGTAGACTGGGTGAAGTCGATCGACATCGTCAGCGCACCCTTGCCGCCTTGCAAGAACGCCGTCTCGAAGCCCATGGGCTTGATCGGCGACACCGGCTTGCCAGTCAGGTTAAAAGTGAGCTCGCCACGGTCCAGGTACACGGGCCACCATTCGGTTTTAGTCGATAGGTCGGATGCATCTTCGGTCTGTTTTCCGTTCTTAACATACTGCAAGGCGCCTGTGGCCGTATTCTGGGCCAGCTTGATCCACTCAGTGGTGCGACCGAAGCGCATTTCGGTGTTGGCCAGGCCCCAATCCGGGTGGCCTGTGACCTGAATCGACGACTCATCGCCCGTGTTGCCAGTGGTGAATTCCAGCTGTTTGGTGGACGGGTTAAACGCCACTTTGACACCGAGCACCTTCCGACCGCCTTCTTCAATGCGGTTAATGCCGTCCTGCAGGGCCTGTGCAAAGGCATCCATGGTGTAGGACATGGCCGGCACTTTAACCCGACCCGAAATGCCATTGACCGTGACCAAAAACTCACTGTTGGCTTCGATCACTGACACCGCGCGGTTGGTGTTGAGCGTCAGCGGCTCGCTGGTGAGTTGCGCGGGCAAGCTGGGCTTGCCGCGCACGGCGTTTTCGGCGACATCGGTCAGCAGCACGTTCGACTTGACCATGGCGCCACCAGTGCCGGTGGGCAGGTTGACGTACATGCCCAGGTATTCCTCCGCCAAGCTGCCAGGCTCGGACTCCAATCGGATACTGGACGCGTCACCAGTGCCACCCGATGTAAAGACGAAGCGGGCCGCAGCCACATCAAAGCTGACACCGGTGCCAAAGCGGGCCTTGTCGGGCGTAGAGCCCAACTCGTTGTTGACCTTGATCTCCAGGTTACGTGCCAGCACGGCGGGGTCTCTATCGGAGTCGGTCAAGGTGTAATTGATGGTGGTGCGATGCCCACCGTCCACCGCGATCTTGAAGCTCAAATCCTGACCCACAGGCAGAGAGGTATACCGACCTGAGGCAAATACACCGGTAGCAAGGGAAGATCCATTGGCCTCAGCTGGCAATGAGGCGCGCACATCGGTCAATTGATCCAAGGTGTACATCTCCACCGTGCCAGACGGCGGCACCACCGATGGATCGCTGCGGGGCTTGATATCACCATACCGATTGACGTATAGCGGGCTGCCCGTGCTGTTGGTGGCTTGCTGCAGCGATGGGCGAACCTCGGTATCTCCCACAAAGAAGTAGGTCTGCCATTTGGAGAACGGACTCGCCGGACTGGCGTTTTGGGTCTTGACGTAATACACCGTGGCCAGATAGCCGTTGCCGCCGCTGTCGTACACCGTAAGCGCTGTGCTCTTGTTGTATGTGCCCGGGTTGTTACGATCAAACTGCTCCAGAATTACTGGAGAGTCGGCAGGCAGGTTCAGGCCCAGCTGAATCTTGGTGGTTTCTTTGGCCTCGCCAGAAGTTTTAGGTGGAATCACCATCGGTGACGAGCGTTCCAAATCCGCTTTGCCGGAGGAGTCGACCGATGCCGCCAGTAGACGTTGCCCCGTGGAGTTCACCACGTTGTTCTGGTCGTTGAGCGTAAAGGAGCCGTTGCGGGTGTAGATGTCCTGCAGACCGTCGGGCGAACGCAGCGGAAAGAAACCGTCGCCGGTGATCGCCAGGTCGAGCGAGTTGCCAGAGGTGGTCACGTTGCCCTGGCTGAATTCCTGGCTCACCTGCTTCAGGGCCACACCCTGACCGATGTTGCTCGACGACTTTTGCAAAGGCGAGGTCGAGAAGATGTCACCGAAGTCGGCGCGCGAGCGCTTGAAGCCGGTGGTGCCCACGTTGGCGATGTTATTGGACGTGACGCCGAGCTGCGCGGTCGCGGAGTTCAGGCCGGTGAGGGAGGTGTAGAACGACATGGTGTTCGGCTCCTGTGGTGAATCGAGGAAATGGGTTTCAGAATCCAACGCGCTTGACGCTGGACATCAGCACGGACTTGCCGCCTTCGAGTTCCAGACTGACGCTGCCGTCGCTGGGGTTGGTGCTGACCGAGCGGACGGTGGCCAGGGTGTCGACCGACACGTCGGTGTTCTTGCCGTTGACCACTGCGTTGGCGGTGATCCGATACAGGCCCGCTGGCACTGGGTTGCCCATGGCGTCGGTGCCGTCCCACTCGAGACTCGCCGCACCCGGGGTTTGTGGGCCCGCAGCCATCTCTTTGACCAGCGCGCCTTGTTGGTTGAACACCCGCACATTGATGCCGCTGGCACCAAACGGCAGATCGACCTTGCCTTCGATGCTGCCGCCCTGCTCCAGTCGGCTCAGGCTGCCGGGCACCGCCACTTTCAGACCAATCAGCGAGGCGCCATTGAGCATGCGCTCGCCCGCCATGGTCTTGACCAGGTTGTCCATCGAGCCCTGCATATTGGTGAGCGCTTCGAGCTGCGAGAACTGCGCCAGCTGGGCCACAAAGGCTTCGTTTTTGACCGGGTCAAGCGGGTTCTGGCTCTTGAGCTGGGCGGTGAACAGGGTCAAAAAATCCTGTTTGCCCATGTCTTCGCCGCCACGGCCTTTGGGCGTGGCCACGTCTTCGTAGCGGGTAATGTTGCCCAGCAGCTTGGCTGAGTTCGGGGTGTCGACTGACATGGTGGTTTCCTCTGCGCTCAGGCCTTGGTGATGTCCAGCGTGCGCATGAGCAGCTGGCGGGCGGTGTTGATGACTTCCACGTTGTTCTGGTACGAACGCGCGGCGGCCATCATGTCGACCATCTCGGCGACTTCACTGACGTTGGACTGGTAGACATAGCCCTTGTCGTCGGCCAATGGGTTATTCGGGTCCCAGACCAAGCGGGGCTCGGCCGGGTCGTCGACCACCTGGTCCACCTTCACCCCACCCACATACGGCGCGCCGGCGTGGGTCATGCGCTCTTCCACCAAGGCCTTGAACACCGGGCGCTTGGCGCGGAAGGCCTCTTCGGCTGAGCCCGCGGTGGTGCCAGCGTTGGCCAGGTTCGACGCGGTGGCGTTCATGCGGGTGAGCTGCGCGTTGAGCGCGGTGCCCGCTATACCGATGATGCTGTCGAGTGCCATGGTCACTCTCCTTTCAAAGCCTTGCGGATGCCGCTGATGCGGTTTTCCAGAAAGTTCAAGGTCGCCTGGTAGTCGGCTGCGGCTTTACCGTACTGCGCCTGCTCGACACTGATTTCCACCGTGTTGCCGTCGAACGAGGTGTTGAACGGCGTGCGAAAGCGCATGCCGTCGGCGTCGATGCCCTGAGCGCTGTCGAAATGCTGGTTCTGGGTGCTGACCAAGGCGTTGTCCTTGCGGCCCACGTCGCTGAGCACCGCGCGAAAGTCGATATCGCGCGCTTTGTAATTGGGGGTGTCGGCGTTGGCGATGTTTTGCGCCAGCACCTCCAGACGGCGGCTCCTGACCTGCAGGGCCTGCTCGTGGATGCCGAGGGCGTTGTCCAGCAATTTCATGATCACTCCGTCAACAGGGGTTCAGTGGCACCGGCTGCTGCCGATTCACCGACAGCGGACCCGGCGAAACCGGTCTTGACGGCAGGGCTTGCAAGGACCGTGCCACGCGCTTCGACAGGGGCAAACACGTGGGCCCACAGCGGCGCGGGCGGCAGATCGGCGCGCGCCAGCGGCAAGACCTTGCCGCGCGCCGACTGCGGTGTTGCCGCTCAGGGCGTGCCCAGTGGCGGCTCGGGCGCGCGTGCCACTTTGGTCGGCGCGGGGCTGTCCATGCCCAAGCGGGCCATGGCGTGCTGCACCAACCCTTGCACGATGGACTGCCGGGTGATGGCGCCGGCGCGGTTGCCGCCCACATACAGCTTGGCCGCTTGTTGGCCAGCAATGTCCAGCGGCACATGGGCTTGTTTTTCGCGCCGCGCCGAGGGCATGAGCACCGACAAATACAAGTCGTCTAGCTTGAGCGGCCCAGAACGACCATTGAGGCCCACGTCGTTGAAGTAGCGCTCCACCAGATCGAGCTGCTGCATCACGCTCAAGCCCAGGATCTCGCGCGCGTTGCGACCAAAGCCCACGCTGTCGGCGCCACGCCCAGCCCCACCACAGAACTGGATGATGCCGTGGCAGCTGCCGTTGGTCGCTTTGGGATTGAGGCCGTCGCTCTCCATGAGCGAGACCTTGGCAAAGTCGTCGGGCGCAAATCCGTACTTGTCGGCCATGTCGACAATGCGTCGGTGCACCGCTTGCACCTCATGCGGCGGCACAAAGCCCTTTTGCACGGCACGCTGCAAGGTGCGCTCCAGCACCGGATGGTCTTGTGCGTCACCGGATTGGTATGAGCGCAGCGGCGCGCGCGCGGCCACCGGCGCATCGGCCGGGCGCAGCGCGTGGCTCGCACCCAGCGCCTGCGCCGCTGTCACGGGCGCGGCCCGCAGTTGCAGCGCGTCGGCACTGCTTTCATCGAGAACCGGCGCACGCTGCGCCTGCGCCTGCGCCTGCGCCTGCGCCGGCAGCCGGTCGAGCGCAATGCGTTGACCGGGCACGATGCGATCGGCGTCGGCGATGCCCTGCTCGCGCGCCAATTGGTGCGCCAACCGGTAGGCCTGGGTCTCGCTCACCGACTGGCCCTGCGCGGCGTAGTGGCGCTTGACGATGCCAATCAGGGTGTCGCCACTTTTGACCTCCCACACGCCGTGCTGCACGGTGCGCAACAGGCCACCGAAGCGACCGTCGGCCGCCGGCGCAGCGGGGCCCGCCGCTGGCGACGCCGCGGGAGGGGAAACTGCCAAGCTGTGAACCGATGTGTCCGTCATATCCTGGGGTGGCTGGTGCCAGAGTGGGAAACCCGGCACCAAGCGGCTGGTATTGATATTGCATGGATGGGTGGAAAGACCGAGGTGTCGAACTCTCCACACACCGGAGCCAACTATGCAAAACACAGGCCAACTCTTGTCACTCCCCTTCATCCGACGCTGGACGCATTGGTGCCAACGCTGCGTCTGGCTGTGGCTCGCCCTGCTGGGCGCACACACCGCACAGGCCCAGACAGCCAGCCCTGTGGCAGCCGACAACGGTTTGAGCACCCAGATGCGCCAATGGATATCGGCACGCCACCAAGTCGGCGCCGACACGGTGCAACTGCAGCCGCTCGACCCGCGGCTGCAATCCCGACCCTGCCAGGCGGTGTGGCTGCTGGACCAGCCGTTCCCACAACAAACCGACACCGTGCGCGCCCGCTGCACCCAGCCCGTGTGGCAGGTGTTTGTGCGCGTGACCTGGCCTGGCAACACCATGGCGGCGGGCGCTGCCAACCCCGCACCGGCGCCAGCGCCCAAACCGGTGGCCGCCGCACCCGAGACACGCACGGTGGTGGTGAGCAATGGTTTGCTGCAACGCGGCACCCGTATCCAGCCCGAACAGGTGGAACTGGCCGAGCGAGACGCCCGCAGCGTGGGCGGTGTGGTGGTGGAACGGCTAGAAGATGTGCTGCACGCTGAGGTGGTGCGCGACATCCCGGCGGGCAGCGTGCTGCGCGGCAGCGACATCCGACCGGCTTGGCTCATCAGAAAAGGTCAGTTGGTGCAACTCAGCTGGAGCCCGTCCCCGGGTTTTCAGATCAGTGCCCGGGTCGAAGCGCTCGACAACGGCCGCATGGGAGAACCGGTGCGCTTGAAAAATCGCGATTCCGGGCGCATCATCAGTGGGGTAGTCACCGGCTTGGGCACGGTCTCTGGCCTGTGACTGAATAAAAAAATAGTCATTTTTGATGGCAACCCTCAAGTTTTTTCCCGGCACGCCGAATCCTTAGACAAGCGAGGTCCGGGCTTGACTTATCGGACCAGAAACGGAAATCGCCATGAACTCCCCTATCAACGGCTACTCGAGGCAATTGGGCACCGGTCTGTTGGAGCGATACAACAGTGAAAAACTGGAAAAAGCCAGCGACAAGGCCGCCACCCCAGCGTCGGCCCCCGCCGCTGGCAGCGACCAGCTCGTGCTCAGCGACGTGGCCAAACAGGCCATGTCGGAGGGCAGCTTTGACCAAGCCAAGGTGGACTCGATCAAACAAGCCATCCAAGACGGCCAGTACCCGCTCAATGCGCGGCGCATCGCCGAGAGCTTTGTGGCCATTGAGCAAATGATCAAAGGCTGATCGGGTCGTGAGCAGCCCCGCTGTGCACCCAGATTTGCACGCCGCGCGCGAAGCGGTGCGGCGCTTGTCGCACGCGCTGGACACGGAGTTTGCTGCGCTCAAGGCCAAAGACGCCGAACAAGTGGAAGCGCTGCAGACCGAAAAAACCGCGGCCCTAGACCAACTGGCGCAGTTGGTCCACAACCGCCGCGCCGACGGCGCGCTCGACGCCGATTGGCAGGCCCTGATCGAGCAAGTGGGTGGCTGCCAAGAAGCGCACCGCCGCAACGAATACCTCGCCCGCTGCCAGCTCGAAGCGGTACAAAACACCTTGGGCGCTTTGCACGCCGAGTCTGGCGGTTCGGGTGTTGACCTGTACGACCGTCTGGGACAAGTGGCGCGCAAACTCGGCGCCCGCGGCTACGGCGCTTTCTGATTCCGCAGCTCAGCGTTTTTCGTCGCCGGGCTTCATGCCCTTGAGCCAATACACCCACGCCAGCACCACCGCCACCGCGTTGTAGAGCTCGGGCGGAATGTCTTCGTCCACATCGACCCGGTTGAGCAAGGCCAGCAAGGTCGGGTTTTCCGCCACGTGCACGCCCTGGCGACGCGCTTCGCTCAAGATGCGCTCGGCCACATCGTCGTGCCCACGCGCACTGATCACCGGCACCTGGCGGCGACCGTATTCGATCGCGATGGCTTCGCGGCTTGGCGGCTTCATGCTTGCACATCCACCAAACGGCCCGCCCCATCGGCTGCGGGTGGCCCGTCGTCGAAGGCGCGCGCGCCGTGCACCACCTGCAGGCCCAACAGCACCAGCCCCGCTTCGTCCATCGCATCGCGCAAGGCCGGCGTGGCGTCGCGGGCGCGCTCCACCACATCGTCTTGCACCGCCCACATGGTCATCTGCACTTGGGTCTGGTCGGTGATGCGGGTTTGTAGCCACACATCACCGAGCTCGCGGCTGCGAGTGTGCAGGTCAATGACCAAGGGGGACTTGTCATCGCCCGATTGGCCGTTGCGGGCGCGCCGGCCTTTGAAGCGCATGCGCACCGGGTCGGCGTCGGCAAAGGGCAGCGCCAAGCTGATCCAGCCATCGCGCCCAGCGTTGACCATTTCCTGACCGGACTGAATTTGCCCCGCTTCGACATCATCGACCGCATCGGACAAGAGCCGCAACACCTGGTCGGGCGCCTGGCCCCAGCTGGCCTGGATCTGCCGCATCATGGCTTTGGCGTCCTGGGAGACGTCCTGTCCTTTGGCCAGCTGCGACTCCATGAACCAGCCGCTGTGGGTGATCCAATGGCGCAAACCCTGGGCGGTGATCTGGGCCATCGAGGGCCGCAGACGCAGCAATTGTTCCACCAGCCGACCCACCTCGGGCTGCGGACTGGCGGCCAACAAAGCCGGCAACACACCCGGGCGCAGCAAGTGGGTGAGTGCTTCCATACCCGCAGGCCGCAGGCTGAGCTGCTCCAGCCGCTGGGGCAAGGTGGCGGCTGTCGCCGCGGCGGCGGGGCCAGCAGCGATGGGCAACAAACGGGCCACACCGTTGGCGTCCACTTGCACACGGTAGGCCAGCCGGTCGCCCGCGACCAGCCGCGCATCGGCCGGCAGGCTCAGTGGCAAAGGCTTGCCGTTCAAGGTGAGCACCAACTGACCTTCGCGGCTTTCCACCGTGGGGCGCACCACCTGCCCGTCGTGCAGGCCCAGCGATTTCACCGCCGGCGCTTCCA
>CAMBOY010000135.1 GCA_945869245.1 Hydrogenophaga intermedia | reverse complement strand
CGCTAAAGCTCAAACGCTGGTGATGGCGGAGTACCGTGGCATCACGGTCGCTGACATGACAAACCTGCGCGTCAAGGCCCGCAGCCAAGGCGTGTCGCTGAGTGTGTTGAAAAACACCTTGGCACGCCGCGCTGTGGCCGGTAGCAGCTTTGAAGTGGCAGCCGACCAGATGACTGGCCCGCTGATCTATGGCTTCTCCGAAGACGCCGTGGCCGCCGCAAAAGTGGTGGCCGACTTCGCGAAAACCAACGACAAGTTGGTGATTCGCGCAGGCGTTTACGGTGGCAAGTCCCTGGATGCCAACGGCGTCAAGCAACTGGCCAGCATTCCCACCAAGGAAGTGCTGTTGGCCCAGTTGTGTGGCTTGCTGATGTCGCCGATGTCCCGCACCGCTGTGGTGTTGGGCGCTCTGGCGGCCAAAAAAGGCGAAGGCGAGGCCGCTGCCGCTTGAGCGCAGCAGCCCGTGTGCAAAACCATTTGGAAGATAGGAAATTAACATGGCATTCGATAAAGACGCATTTCTGACGGCTCTGGACAGCATGACCGTCATGGAACTCAACGACCTGGTGAAAGCCATCGAAGAGAAATTTGGCGTGTCCGCCGCCGCCATGGCCGCTCCGGCCGCTGGTGGTGGTGGTGGCGCCGCCGCTGCAGCCGAAGAGAAGACCGAGTTCAATGTGGTGCTGACCGAAGCCGGCGCCAACAAGGTGTCGGTCATCAAGGCGGTGCGTGAAATCACCGGTCTGGGCCTCAAAGAAGCCAAGGACCTGGTCGATGGCGCTCCCAAGGCCGTCAAAGAAGGCATGCCCAAGGCCGACGCCGAAGCCGCCAAGAAGAAGCTGGAAGAAGCCGGCGCCAAGGCCGAACTCAAGTAATTCGGCCGAAGTCCGAGGCTGGAGTGCCCGCAAGGGCCTCCAGCCTTTGGCGCTTTCAGAGCGCACGCCATGGGCGGCGTCTCTGAGTCCCCACAGGGCACCGACCAGACGATTGGCCCCAGTCGTCTGATCCGTGTCTTCTGACCCCGACTGCAGAAGACCACTTGGTTCGGGCCCGCGTGCAATGCGTGGGCCGTCCGCCATTGGCAGGTAGTGGCCTGCCACCAAGAAGGCAACCCGCGTCCAGGGTTGGCCCGACAGTCGCCGCAGACCTCACGCCAGGAGATCTCATGGCCCAAGCATCAACGTATTCCTACACCGAGCGCAAACGCGTCCGCAAGAGTTTCGGCAGCCGCGAAAACGTGCTCGAAATCCCCTATCTGTTGCAGATGCAGAAAGACGCCTACACCGCGTTTCTGCAAGCCGATTTGCCTCCCAAAAAGCGGGCCCCCGTCGGTCTGCAGGCCGCTTTCGAAGCGGCGTTCCCCATCGTCTCGCACAACGGTTTTGTCGAGATGAAGTTTGTGGAGTACAACCTGGCCAAGCCAGGTTTTGATGTGCGTGAGTGCCAGACCCGTGGTCTGACCTTCGCCTCGGCGGTGCGCGCGCGCGTGCAGCTCATCATTTACGACCGCGAGTCGTCGACGCCCCAGTCCAAGGTGGTCAAGGAAGTCAAAGAGCAAGAGGTCTACATGGGCGAAGTGCCCCTGATGACCGACAAGGGCTCCTTCGTGATCAATGGCACCGAGCGTGTCATCGTCTCGCAGCTGCACCGTTCGCCCGGCGTGTTTTTTGAGCACGACAAGGGCAAGACCCACAGCTCGGGCAAACTGCTGTTCTCGGCCCGCATCATTCCGTACCGTGGCTCGTGGCTCGATTTCGAATTCGACCCCAAGGACATTCTGTACTTCCGCGTCGACCGCCGCCGCAAGATGCCGGTCACCATCCTGCTCAAGGCCATTGGACTGACGCCGGAATCGATCCTGGCCAATTTCTTTGTCAACGACCATTTCCGCCTGATGGACAGCGGCGCCCAGATGGCCTTTGTGCCCGAGCGCCTGCGTGGCGAGGTGGCGCGTTTTGACATCACCGACAAATCGGGCAAGGTCATTGTGGCCAAGGACAAGCGCATCACCGTGCGCCACACCCGCGAGCTGGAGCAATCGGGCACCACGCACATCAGCGTGCCGGAAGACTTCATGATTGGCCGTGTGGTGGCCAAGAACATCGTCGACCCGGACACCGGTGAAATCATTGCCAAGGCCAACGACGAACTGACCGAAGCGCTGCTGAAAAAGCTGCGCACCGCCGGTGTGCAAGATCTGGCCTGCCTCTATACCAACGAACTCGACCAGGGCGCCTACATCAGCCAGACCCTGCGCAGCGACGAAACCGCCGACGAGTTCGCCGCGCGCGTGGCCATCTACCGCATGATGCGCCCCGGCGAGCCGCCGACCGAAGACGCGGTGCAGGCGCTGTTCCACCGGCTGTTCTACAACCCCGACACCTACGATCTGTCGCGTGTGGGCCGGATGAAGTTCAACGCCCGCGTGGGTCGCGACGAATCGACCGGTCCGATGGTGCTGTCCAACGAAGACATCTTGGCCGTGGTCAAGATCTTGGTGGACCTGCGCAACGGTCGCGGCGAAGTCGACGACATCGACCACCTGGGCAACCGCCGCGTGCGCTGCGTCGGCGAACTCGCCGAGAACCAGTACCGCACTGGTCTGGCCCGTATTGAGAAAGCCGTGAAAGAGCGTCTGGGCCAGGCCGAGCAAGAGCCGCTGATGCCGCACGACCTGATCAACTCCAAGCCGATTTCTGCGGCTCTGAAGGAGTTCTTCGGTGCCTCGCAGCTGTCGCAGTTCATGGACCAGACCAACCCGCTGGCCGAAATCACCCACAAGCGCCGCGTGTCGGCCTTGGGCCCGGGCGGTTTGACCCGCGAGCGCGCTGGCTTCGAGGTGCGCGACGTGCACGTGACCCACTACGGTCGTGTGTGCCCGATCGAGACGCCCGAAGGTCCGAACATCGGTCTGATCAACTCGCTGGCGTTGTACGCCCGCTTGAACGAGTACGGCTTCATTGAGACGCCTTACCGCCGTGTGGTCGATGCCAAGGTCACCAACGAGATCGACTATTTGTCGGCCATCGAAGAAGGCAAATACGTCATCGCGCAGGCCAACGCTGCGCTCGACAGCGAAGGCCGTTTGACCGGTGATCTGATCTCGGCCCGTGAAAAAGGCGAATCCATCCTGACTTCGCCCGACACCATCCAGTACATGGACGTGTCGCCCGCGCAGATCGTCTCGGTGGCCGCTTCGCTGGTGCCCTTCCTGGAGCACGACGACGCCAACCGTGCGCTGATGGGCGCCAACATGTCGCGCCAGGCTGTGCCTGTGCTGCGGCCTGAGAAGCCGCTGGTGGGCACCGGTCTCGAACGCGTGGCCGCGATCGACTCCGGTACCGTGGTGACCGCCAAACGCGGTGGTGAGGTGGATTATGTGGACGCGACCCGCATCGTGATTCGGGTCAACGACGCCGAAGCGGTGGCCGGTGAAGTGGGTGTGGACATCTACAACCTGATCAAGTACCAGCGCTCCAACCAGAACACCAACATCCACCAGCGTCCCATCGTCAAGAAGGGCGACAAGCTGGCCAAGGGCGACGTGATCGCCGACGGCGCGTCGACCGATTTGGGTGAGATCTCGATCGGCCAGAACATGCTGATCGCCTTCATGCCCTGGAACGGCTACAACTTCGAAGACTCGATCCTGATCTCCGAACGCGTGGTGGCCGACGACCGCTACACCAGCATCCACATCGAAGAGTTGGTGGTGATGGCGCGCGACACCAAGCTGGGCGCAGAAGAAATCACCCGCGACATCCCGAACCTGGCCGAGCAGCAGCTCAACCGCCTGGACGACTCCGGCATCATCTACGTGGGCGCCGAAGTGCTGCCGGGCGATGTGCTGGTGGGCAAGGTCACGCCCAAGGGCGAGACCACGCTGACGCCAGAAGAGAAGCTGCTGCGCGCCATCTTCGGCGAGAAGGCGTCCGACGTGAAGGACACCTCGCTGCGCGTGGACCAGGGCTCGCAAGGCACCGTGATTGATGTGCAAGTCTTCACCCGCGAAGGCATCCAGCGCGACAAGCGTGCGCAGCAGATCATCGACGACGAACTCAAGCGCTTCCGTCTGGACCTGAACGACCAGCTGCGTATTGTGGAAGCCGACGCGTTCGACCGGATCGAGAAGCTGCTGATCGGCCGCACTGCCAACGGTGGCCCCAAGAAGCTGGCCAAGGGCACCAAGATCGACAAAGCCTATCTGGACGATGTCGAGAAGTACCACTGGTTCGACATCCGCCCGGCGGAAGACGATGTGGCCGCCCAGCTGGAGTCGATCAAGAACTCGATGGAGCAGACCCGCCACAGCTTCGACCTGGCCTTCGAAGAGAAGCGCAAAAAGCTCACCCAAGGCGACGAGTTGCCCGCTGGCGTGCTCAAGATGGTCAAGGTCTACCTGGCCGTCAAGCGCCGCCTGCAGCCTGGCGACAAGATGGCCGGCCGTCACGGCAACAAAGGTGTGGTCTCCAAGATCACCCCGGTGGAAGACATGCCCCACTTGGCCGACGGCACACCGGTCGACATCGTGCTCAACCCGCTGGGCGTGCCCTCGCGCATGAACATCGGTCAGGTGCTCGAAGTCCACCTGGGCTGGGCCGCCAAGGGCCTGGGCCAGCGCATCGGCGACATGCTGCAGCAGCAGTCGGCGGTGAGCGAGTTGCGTGCTTTCCTCGACCAGATCTACAACCGCGCTGGCCGCAAGGAAAACCTCGACGCCTTGACCGACGAGCAGATCGTCGCCATGAGCAAGGAGCTGGTGTACGGTGTGCCGTTTGCCTCTCCCGTGTTCGACGGCGCGTCGGAGCAAGAGATCATGGACATGCTCAAGCTGGCCTATCCAGACGACATCGCCGCCAAGAAGGGCCTGACCGCCACCCGCACCCAAGCGCAGCTGTTTGACGGCCGCACGGGTGAGGCCTTCGACCGCGTGACCACCGTGGGCTATATGCACTACCTCAAGCTGCACCACTTGGTCGACGACAAGATGCACGCCCGTTCCACCGGCCCGTACTCGTTGGTCACGCAGCAACCGCTGGGCGGCAAGGCCCAGTTTGGTGGCCAGCGCTTCGGCGAGATGGAGGTGTGGGCGCTGGAGGCCTATGGCGCGTCCTACATCCTGCAGGAAATGCTCACCGTCAAGTCCGACGATGTGCAGGGTCGCACCAAGGTGTACGAAAACATCGTCAAGGGCGAGCACTCGATCGACGCGGGCATGCCCGAGTCGTTCAACGTGCTGGTCAAGGAAATCCGTTCGCTGGGTATCGACATAGAACTTGAACGCGGATGACCCCCTGCGCCGCTTTGCGGCTTCCCCCTGAAGGGGGACAACACCTGCGGCCTGGCAAAGCCAGTTCCGCGGTGTTCTGGGTCAAGTCACTTCGCTCCTGATTCTTTGTCTTCGTTTTTAAGGAAATTCCATGAAATCCTTGCTCGATCTGTTCAAGCAGTTCACACCCGACGAGCATTTCGATGCCATCCGCATCGGTCTGGCGTCGCCTGAAAAAATCCGGTCCTGGTCGTTTGGCGAAGTCAAAAAGCCCGAGACCATCAACTACCGTACCTTCAAGCCCGAGCGCGATGGTCTGTTCTGCGCCAAGATCTTTGGCCCGATCAAGGACTACGAATGCCTGTGCGGCAAGTACAAGCGCCTCAAGCACCGCGGCGTGATCTGCGAGAAGTGCGGCGTGGAAGTCACACAGACCAAAGTGCGCCGCGAGCGCATGGGTCACATCGATCTGGCCGCACCTTGCGCCCACATCTGGTTCCTGAAGTCGCTGCCTTCGCGTCTGGGCCTGGTGCTCGACATGACGCTGCGCGACATCGAACGCGTGCTGTACTTTGAAGCCTATGTGGTGACCGACCCCGGCATGACCCCGCTGAAGAAGTTCAGCATCATGTCCGAGGACGACTACGACGCCAAGGTCAAAGAATACGGCGATGAGTTCGTCGCCAAAATGGGCGCCGAGGGCATCAAGGACCTGCTGCAAGGCATCGAGCTCGATGTGGAGATCGACAAGCTGCGCAACGACCTGACCGGCTCTGAGCTCAAGATCAAGAAGAACGCCAAGCGCCTGAAGGTCATCGAAGCCTTCAAGAAGTCGGGCATCAAGCCTGAGTGGATGATCATGGAAGTGCTGCCGGTGCTGCCGCCGGACCTGCGCCCCCTGGTGCCGCTCGACGGTGGCCGTTTCGCCACCTCCGACTTGAACGACCTGTACCGCCGCGTCATCAACCGCAACAGCCGCTTGAAGCGCCTGCTGGAGCTGAAGGCGCCCGAGATCATTGCGCGCAACGAAAAGCGCATGCTGCAAGAAGCGGTGGATTCGCTGCTGGACAACGGCCGCCGTGGCAAGGCCATGACCGGCGCCAACAAGCGCGCCCTGAAGTCGCTGGCCGACATGATCAAAGGCAAGAGCGGTCGCTTCCGCCAGAACTTGCTGGGCAAGCGCGTGGATTACTCGGGCCGCTCTGTGATTACCGTGGGCCCAACCCTCAAGCTGCACCAGTGCGGTTTGCCCAAGTTGATGGCCTTGGAGCTGTTCAAGCCCTTCATCTTCTCGCGCCTCGAAGCCATGGGCATCGCCACCACCATCAAGGCGGCGAAGAAGGAAGTCGAAGCCGGCACGCCGGTGGTGTGGGACATCCTGGAAGAGGTCATCAAAGAGCACCCGGTGCTGCTCAACCGCGCACCCACGCTGCACCGCCTGGGCATCCAGGCCTTTGAGCCGATCCTGATCGAAGGCAAGGCGATTCAGCTGCACCCCTTGGTGTGTGCGGCCTTCAACGCCGACTTCGACGGCGACCAGATGGCCGTTCACGTGCCGTTGTCGGTGGAAGCGCAGATCGAAGCCCGCACCCTGATGCTGGCGTCGAACAACGTGCTGTTCCCGGCCAACGGCGAGCCCTCCATCGTGCCGTCGCAAGACGTGGTGCTGGGCCTGTACTACACCACCCGCGAGAAGATCAACGGCAAAGGCGAAGGCATGATCTTTGCCGACGTGGCCGAGGTGCAGCGTGCGCTGGACAACGGCGTGGCAGAAATCACCGCCAAGATCAGCGTGCGTCTGACCGAGTGGGTCAAGAACAAAGAAAGTGGTGAGTTCAGTTCCGTGACCAAACTGGTGGACACCACCGTGGGCCGGGCCTTGTTGTCGGAAATCCTGCCCAAGGGCCTGGCTTTCGAGAACATCAACAAGGCACTCAAGAAGAAAGAGATCTCCAAGCTCATCAACGCTTCGTTCCGCAAGTGCGGCCTGAAAGAGACGGTGGTGTTTGCCGACAAGCTGCTGCAAAACGGCTTCCGTCTGGCGACCCGCGCCGGCATCTCGATCGCGGTGGACGACATGCTGGTGCCCAAGGAGAAGCAGGGCATCATCGAGCGCGCCGAGTCCGAGGTGAAGGAAATCGCCCAGCAGTACGCCTCTGGTCTGGTGACCGCTGGCGAGCGCTACAACAAGGTGGTGGACATCTGGGGCAAGGCCGGCGACGAAGTCTCCAAGGTCATGATGGCCCAGCTGGCCAAACAAAAGACCATCGACGCGTCGGGCAAGGAAGTCGACCAAGAGTCGTTCAACTCGATCTACATGATGGCCGACTCCGGTGCTCGCGGTTCTGCCGCCCAGATCCGTCAGCTCGCCGGTATGCGTGGCCTGATGGCCAAGCCCGATGGCTCCATCATCGAGACGCCCATCACGGCCAACTTCCGTGAAGGTCTGAACGTGTTGCAGTACTTCATTTCCACCCACGGCGCCCGAAAGGGTCTGGCCGACACGGCGCTGAAGACCGCGAACTCGGGTTACCTGACCCGCCGTCTGGTGGACGTGACACAAGACTTGGTTGTCACCGAAAACGACTGCGGTACCAGCAACGGCACCCTGATGCGCGCCATCGTCGAAGGCGGTGAAGTGATCGAGTCGCTGCGCGACCGCATCCTGGGCCGCACCACGGCCGAAGAGGTGATCCACCCCGAAACCCGCGCCTTGCTGGTGCAGCCGGGTGTGTTGTTGGACGAAGACACTCTCGACATGCTCGAGGCCGCTGGTGTGGACGAGGTCAAAGTGCGCACCGCGCTGACCTGCGAAACCCGCTTTGGCATTTGCGGCAAGTGCTATGGCCGCGACCTGGGCCGCGGTGGTGAGGTCAACATCGGTGAAGCGGTTGGCGTGATTGCCGCCCAGTCCATCGGCGAGCCCGGCACC
>CAMBOY010000134.1 GCA_945869245.1 Hydrogenophaga intermedia | reverse complement strand
GACCAAAACAGATTCATGGCTTGTCTTCTAGCAGGCGGGCTGCGGCAGCGATCTTTTCACTGGAGACCGGTGTACTTTTGAATGTGCGGCGCGCGCGCAGCGCCATAAACCAGACCAGCACACCAAAACCCAAAAACACAAACGGACCGATCCACAACAGATAGGTCACGGGTTTGAAGGGTGGGCGAAACAGGACGAAGTCGCCGTAGCGCGAGGTCAGGAAGCTGAGCACCTCCTGATCGGTCTTGCCGGCCTTCATCAGTTCGCGAATCTCCTGGCGCATGTCGTTGGCCAGCTCGGCCGGAGAGTCCGACAGGGCTTCGTTCTGGCACACCACGCAACGCAGTTCGCGCGAGAGCTGGGTCAGGCGGGCCTCGATCTCCACATCAGCAAACAGCGGCTGTGCAGTCGCCGCGGCAGCGGCCACAGGGGGGGCCGGGTCGTTGGCCCATACGGGCAAAGCCCAAGCCAGGAAAAGAACCGGTAGCCATTTCTTCATCTGGCAGGACGTCATGCGCCCAACTCCTTGAGTTTCGGAACAAATTTGTTGAGCCACACCTCCAGGTCGATGGGGCCCACGTGTTTGAGCCGGACAGTGCCGGTTTGGTCAATGAGGTAGGTTTCCGGCGTTCCTGTCACGCCCCAGTCGATCCCGACCCGGCCAGACAGATCGTCGGGCACGGCCACATAGGGGTTGCCGGTTTGCACCAGCAGGCGCTCGGCCTCGCGGTTTTTGTCTTTCCAGTTCAGTCCCACGATGGGCGGGGCAGTTCGGCTCTCGGCCAACGCCATCAACAATTGGTGCTCAACCTTGCAAGACACGCACCAGGGAGCCCAGACATTGAGCATCCAGACTTGGCCCTTCATGTCGGCCGTGCTGAAGGCCTTGTCGGCATTACCGACCACCGGCAAGGTGAACAGGGGCGCCGCCTTGCCGATGAAGGGCGAGGGCACCTCGCGCGGGTTCAGGAACAAGCCCTTGGCAAAGAAGCCCACCAACACGAAGAAAAAAACCAGCGGCAGCCACCGTTTCATGGATCAGGCTCCCTGTGCGGTTGGTGCGGTCGGTGAAACCGGCGCGCGCGCCTTGGCACCAATCCGGTAGCGCCGGTCGGACGCCGCCAGGAAGCCGCCGACCACCATGAACAAGGCGCCCAGCCACAACCAGTTGATGAAGGGCTTGTAATACAGCCGCACCGCCCAGGTGGTGAGCTCGTTGTTCAGAGGCTCGCCCAGCGAGACATAGAGGTCGCTGAACAGGCTGGGGCGCACCGAGGCCTCGGTCATCACCGAGCCCGAGCGGTTGTACACGCGCTTGGCCGGATATAGCCTGAACTGCTCCACCCCGTCCTTGCTCACAATAACAGTGCCACGGGTGGCCTCGTAGTTCGGACCCGAGTAGTTTTCTGTGCCCATGAACTGCAGGGTGTAGCCCGCCATCTGCGCTTGATCGCCGACGTTCATCCGCACGTCCAGCTCCCGTTCGTAGTTGACCACCATGGTGATACCCGCCACGCCGATGGCCAGCCCGAGGTGCGCCAGATGCATGCCCCAGAAAGCGCGTGGCAGGGTGGTGAGTTGGGTGGCGCTTTTGACCCGCTCGCGAAAAGCGATCAGCACGGTCAACAGGATCCAGGTCGCCAGGCCCAGTCCGAGCACCGCCCATGGCTTGTAGCCGTCCAGTGTCAGGGGCAGCAGCAGACCGGTGGCCATGGCAATCGCCAGTGCCCACTTCAGCCGGTGCAACACATCGGGCACGCTGTCGCCCTTCCAGCGCATCAGCGGGCCGATCCCCATCAGGAACAGGGCAGGGGCAATCAGGGGCACAAACACCGCATTGAAGTAGGGCGGACCCACCGACAGCTTGCCCATGCCCAGCGCGTCGATGAACAGCGGGTACAGCGTGCCCAGCAGCACCGCAGCGACCGAGGCCACCATCATGACGTTGTTGGCCAGCAGCATCGATTCGCGCGAGAACCAGGTGAAGGCGCCGCCAGCCACCATGCGGGGCGAGCGCCAGGCAAACAAGGCGAGCGAGCCCCCCACCACCACCAGCATGAAGCCCAGGATGTAGGCCCCGCGCTGCGGATCGACCGCAAACGCATGCACCGAAGACAGCACGCCCGAGCGCACCAGAAAGGTACCCAGCAGCGAGAGCGAAAACGTCATCAACGCCAGCAGCACGGTCCAGGCCTTGAAGGCGCCGCGCTTTTCCGCCACCGCCAGCGAATGGATCAAGGCGGTGCCCGCCAGCCAGGGCATGAAAGAAGCGTTTTCAACCGGGTCCCAGAACCACCAGCCGCCCCAGCCCAGTTCGCGGTAAGCCCACCAACTGCCCAGCGCCACGCCCAAGGTGAGAAACGCCCAGGCCACCGTGGCCCAGGGCCGCGACCAACGCGCCCAGGCGGCATCCAGCCGCCCCGACAGCAAGGCCGCCACCGCGAAAGCAAAAGCCACCGCAAAGCCCACATAACCCATGTAGAGCATGGGGGGATGGATGATCATGCCCCAGTCTTGCAGCAGTGGGTTCAGGTCGCTGCCCTCGGCCGGGCCCGGGAACTGGCGCAGAAACGGGCTGGACGTGATCAGCAGCATGGACAGGAAACCGACCGAAATCAGACCCAAGACACCGAGCACGCGGGCCACCATTTCTTCCGGCAGCGTGCGCGAAAAGGTGGCGACCGCGATGGTCCAGAAGGCCAGAATCAGCGACCAGAACAGCAGCGAGCCCTCGTGCGAGCCCCAGGTGGCCGTCCATTGGAAAAAGGCCGGCAGGTTCGAATACGAATTGCGGGCCACGTTGATGACGGTGAAATCGTTGGTCAGAAAGGCATAGACCAAGCACAAGTAGGCGATCAGGGTGAAGGTGAACTGGCCAAAGGCCGCCGGGCGCGCCACCGCCATCCAGGTGAGGTTGCCACGCTGGGCGCCCACCAACGGCAACACCGCTTGGGTAACGGCCAACAGCAGGGCCAGAATGAGAGCGAGGGTGCCGATTTCGGGGATCATGGAAAAGCTTCCTTGTGGGCCATGTGCTGCTCTTGCGCAGCTTTACGCAGATCGTGCGCACCACAAAAAGGTTCCTTTTTGGGTCCGCGTGTCCGCCTGGCTGGTCAATACGGTTTCAGGGTTTTCCCTGCTTCTTTTGCCTGTTCCAAGGCTTGGGCTGCTTCCGGTGGCATGTAGTTTTCATCGTGCTTGGCCAGCACCCGATTGGCGGTAAACAGACCGTCGCTGCCGAGTGTGCCGTCGGCCACCACACCCTTGCCCTCGGCGAACAGATCGGGAAGGATGCCGGTGTAGACAGCTGGGATGAATTGTGCGGTATCGGTGACCACAAAACTGGTGGTCAGCCCGTCGGGTTCGCGCTTGACGCTGCCTTCTTTCACCAGGCCGCCGATGCGGAACACCCGGTCCACCGGCGCCTTGCCCTGGTGGACATCGGAGGGCGAAAAGAAGAACACCAGGTTGGACTGAAACGCGTTGAGCACCAGCGCGGTGGCGCCGCTCAGACCCACCAGCGCGACCGCGATGATGGACAGTTTTTTGTACCGAGGCTTCATGACTCCGATCCCTCTTGTGACGAGTCCCATTGCTGCATGCGCACGAGGCGGCTGCGCGATTGGCGCACCGAGCGCCTCAGCCACACAATTTCGGCCAGGACACAGATCGCTGTGACGCCATACGCGCTCCAGACGAAGAACCCCCGGCCCCCCATGCTCCAAAAATCTGACCAACTGGCCCATTCCATATCAAGACCCCTTCTGCAGGATTTCGTTCACCCATTCGGTTTTTCGCTCACGCTCCAGAATGATGCGCCGCACGCGCACCAGGGTCGCGGCAATGGCGTAGGCCCAGGCGGCTGCGGTCATGAGCATCAGGCCCTGCAGCATGGTGGCGGCCATTTTGGGGGCGTGAGACACGCCAACCGTAGAACCCTGGTGTAGCGTGTTCCACCAGACCACCGAGAACAGGATGATCGGCACATTGACCGCCCCAATCAAGGTCAACAAGGCGCCCGCGCGGTCGCTGCGCTTGACATCGTCGATGGCCGACCACAGGGCCAGCGTACCAATATAGAGGAACAGCAGGATCAACGTCGAGGTCAGGCGCGCGTCCCAGACCCACCAGGTGCCCCACATGGGCTTGCCCCACACCGCGCCGGTCCACAGTGAAACAAAAGTCAGGATGGCGCCGGTGGGCGCCAGCGCCCGCATCATCATAAAAGGCAGGCGCGCGTTGAAAGCCAGGCCCACGGCCCCCCAGAACGCCATCACCAGGTAGATCAGCATGCCCATCCAGGCCGCAGGCACATGGATGAAGATGATGCGGTACGCCTCGCCCTGCTGAAAATCGGTGGGCGCCACAAAAAAGCCGATGTACAGGCCCAGCACAGCAAGAATGCCCGCCGTCCAGGCGGTCCATGGGATGGCTTTGCCCGCCAGGTGGTAGAAGGTGGACGGCGAGGCGAAGTGAAAAAATCTCATTCCAGAGACACCTTTAATGAAGCGGCTGCGATCCAGGGCGCAACCAGAAACGAGACCAGCATGAAGGCACCCAACAGAGACAAGTGTGCCTCGGCACTGGTTCCCGCCATCACGCTGTCCACCGCGCCAGCACCAAAAATCAGGGCCGGAATATACAAGGGCAGAATCAGCAGCGTCAGCAGCACACCGCCGCCGCGCAAGCCCAGCGTCAGCGCCGCACCGGCTGCGCCCAGTAGGGAAAGAATCGGTGTGCCCAGCAGCAGCGAAAACACCAGCACCAAGATGGCATCAGCCGACAGGTTGAACTGGATGCCCAGCCACGGCGCAATCAGCAACAGGGGGATGCCGTAGACCAGCCAATGCGCGGCGGCCTTGCCCAGCACCAGCAGCACGGTAGACGCCGGCGACAGCACCATTTGTTCCAGACTGCCATCGCGGTGGTCGTCTTCAAACAGCCGCGACAAAGACAGCAAAGAGGCCAGGGTGGCCGCCACCCACAACACGCCCGGGCCGATGCGCTGCAGCAACTCGGGTTCAGGCCCGACCCCCAGCGGGAACAGGCTGGTCACCATGACAAAGAAAAACAGCGCGGTCAGCCAGTCGCTGCGCCGCCGAGCGGCGAGCGTGAGGTCGCGGAGCAGAACGCTCCAGAAAAAGTGCCCCATCTCAGTGGCTTTCTGGGCGCATGCCCTGAGGCGCAGCCACTTGGCCGACCACCAGGCGTTGCACATCGACGCCCTCCAGGTTCATCACCTGGTGGGTGGTGGCCACCACCATGCCCCCCGCCTGCAGGTGGTCACGGATCAGGCCCTCCACCAAGGCGACCGCGTGCACATCCAGCCCGGTGAGTGGCTCGTCCAGTATCCAGAGGCTCGCACCCGCCAGCAACAAGGCGGTCAAAGCCACGCGGCGGCGCTGGCCGAACGACAGCGCGCGGCAAGGCAGATCAAGGCAGCGGGACAGGCCCAAGCGCTTGAGCGTGGCCACCGCTTGGTCACGTTCGAAGGCCCGGCTGTGCAAGGCGCCGTGAAAGCGCAGGTTCTCGACCGGATTGAGTTCGTCCTTGATGCCGTTGGCGTGGCCCAGATAAGCCATTTCCCGGTGGTAGCTCTCGCGGCACCGCGCGATCGGCTCGCCGCGCCAGCGCACCTCGCCCGCGTCTGGCCGCCCGAGGCCGGTCAACAAACGCAGCAGACTGGTTTTTCCCTGGCCATTGCCGCCCTGCACCAGCAACAACTGTTCCTTTGTCAGGGTAAAGTTCAGGCGCTTGAACAGCAGGCGTTCGCTGCGTTCACAGGTCAGGTCGTGAGCAGAAAGATAGGGGGCCAGCAGAGGGTCCGTCATCGAAGGTGGCTTGGAAGAGGTGAGTCAGGAACCAACATCCTCGGTGCGACGCGCAACGAGGAAAGCAGCAAAATTTGTTACCAATCTTCAGGTTCAATTGTAGGTTGCATCCAGTTTTTGATGTGCCGCACGTACCATTTACTCCATTGGGGCAGCGCTGGCTGAAAGGCTGCCCGCCTGTGTTCTGACTGAGACTGATCGCTATGACAAACGTTCAACACCAAGGTCTTTCGCGCATGCGCAAATGGCTGATTTACTTGGCCATCATCGGGGGCGTCCTCGCGCTGGTCTGGAGCCAGTTGCCGCGCAGTCCGTACTCGACCGATCTGGCGCGCATTGGGCAAGGGCAACCCGCGCTGGTGCTGGCCTATGACATCCAGTCCATGGGCGGTATGGAGGTCATGGGCATGATGGACGACTTGCGTGGTGCGTACGCCGAACGCATCGCCTTCTTGGTGGCGCCCTTGGGTGCCCCGCACGGACAAGCCTTTGGCACGCGCTTTGGTGCGACCAATGGTTCGGTGGTGATGTTTTCGGCGACGGGGAGCCTGGTTGGCACGCTACACCTGCCCGCCAACACCGCCGAGCTGCAAAAAGCGCTGGACAACTTGCTGGCGCAGGCAAACCCCTAGCCGCCGCTGCAGCAGCGCCAGCGCGCCATCCCATCGAAGGCGTCGTTGCCAGCCGGTCCAAACGGCCAGAACAGCGGGATCGGCTCAGCGCATCCAGCGGGCTGCGGCTTCCAGCAAGGCCTGCCGCACGCGCTGCTGGCGCGCTGGGTCGGTGTCGCCGCAGGCCAGGCGGCAGATCCAGTCGGTGGGCGACTCGAAGTCGCAGTGCGACGCGCCGGTGATGACTTCGTCTCGCCACAGCGCGGGCAGCGCGCTTGCCCAGGCAGCGGCCACGGCTTCTGCGTTGCAGCTCGATGGCGGCGCGCGCAGCAGCAGCGCCTCGGTCTGAAGCCGGGCGGCCGCCGCCCGGCCCAGCCGCTCAGCTTCGTCAGGCATCGAGCGGTCGAACGGGTCCAAACCCACATAGCCGACCACGCCTGGCGTGTCTGCCGCCAGCACACTGGACAGCCCGCCAGCGGAAAAGCCCACGAGCATGACCCGCTCCACCGGGGCGCCGAAGGTTCCGCCTGCGCGCAGCGCGCCCACCATGGCCGCAAGGGCCCGGGCGTTGCAGCGGAAATCGAAGGTACAGGGCAGGTCTGGCGTCAGCACCAGCACACCGGCATCGGCCAGCGCCTGCGCATGGCCCGCCAGCGTGCGCCGGTTGCGCGTGAAGCCGTGCGAGAGGATGGCGGCACCGCGCGGCGGGCCAACGGCGGGGTATATGTCTAGCGTGACCCGGTGGCCGTCAACGGTGTGCACCGTGGTCTGCACAGGCGACGCCGCCGCAGGCCCGAGCGGGGTGGCCATCGCGACCATCACCGCAGCCGCAGCCACCAGCGCGGTGCAGCCCTTGCGTGCGTGATGGATCAGCGTTGCCATCCGCACATTGTCGGCCGTCGCACGCTGGTGCGCCAGCCCAATACCGGCGCAACCGAGCGGCAGGCAGCTGGCGCCTCGGCGCCGGCCAGTGGCTGTGGGTAGCTCCAGGCGTTGGATGGCAGGCTGCTGTCACCGCCAACCAGGCTCCAGTAACGCGCCGGGCCTTTCCATTCGCAGAACGAGCCACCCGGCGCTGGCTGGAGCAGCTGCCGCGCGACGGCAACGCGAGGGCGCGTTAGGCATCGACGGCATACCGGAACGAGCGCGCCGCTTCGAGCACCCGATCCGGGTTGCGCGCCATGTCGTCGGCGGGTGAGCGAAGGCCCAAGGTGGCAGACGGGCACGCAAACCATTGGGCGATTTCCCACCGGTCCAGCACACCGTCAAATTCTTTCAGCACCTGGCGGACACACCGGCGAGTCAACAGATCCTGGCCGCTGAACTGAAACATCGGAAACCACGTGTCGTGTTGCCATTCGAGGTAGACGACCTCGCCTTCCACCATCCATCTGGCCAGCGTGCTGACATTCAGACCGGCCCTTGTGTACAGGAGCGATGCCACTTCATGGCCGCGGGCCAACCCCCCTGTGCGGCGAAAGGCGCCCAGCATGTCGATGAACTGTTCGTCTGGTGTCGCGGTCCGAACGGGGCGCTCGTTGGTGGAGCGAAGGCACACCAAGGGTGCGCCAGAAACATCACCCGATGGCCTGAGCGCGGTTGTGGATAGGGTCTGCATGGGGACTCCTTGGTGGGGCTTGGAACTCGGGGCGTGCGCAGGAAGGTGGGCGCGTTGGGGTTCCGTTGCAGAGCCGATTGGCGCACCGGGTCGGTGGTGGGTCTGTTCGGTGGGGTACCGAGTACGCAAGACCGGTGTGAGCAGCGTGCGTTGACGAACAGACCAAACGAAGTGCGCGCACCACAGTGC
>CAMBOY010000133.1 GCA_945869245.1 Hydrogenophaga intermedia | reverse complement strand
GAGCCGGGAGGAAATGGAGCGCCTGGGTTGGGACAGTTGTGACATCATTTTGGTCACCGGCGACGCCTATGTGGACCACCCCAGCTTTGGCATGGCGGTGGTGGGCCGGGTGCTGGAAGCGCAGGGCTTTCGCGTGGGCATCATCGCCCAGCCCGACTGGCAAAGCGCCGAGCCCTTCAAGGCGCTGGGCAAACCCAACCTGTTTTGGGGTGTGACCGCGGGCAACATGGATTCCATGATCAACCGCTACACGGCCGACCGCAAAATCCGCAGCGACGACGCCTACACCCCCGGCGACGTGGGCGGCAAGCGCCCCGACCGCGCCGCCATCGTGTACAGCCAGCGCTGCCGCGAAGCCTTCAAAGACGTGCCCATCGTCCTGGGCGGCATCGAAGGCAGCCTGCGCCGCATCGCGCATTACGACTACTGGAGCGACAAGGTGCGCCGCAGCATTGTGGTGGACGCCAAGTGCGACCTGCTGCTTTACGGCAACGCCGAACGCGCCTTGATTGAGGTGGCGCACCGCTTGGCCAAACGCGAGCCGGTGGAAACCATCACCGACGTGCGCGGCACCGCCTTCATCCGCCGCCCGGGCGACCCGTCCACCGAAGGCTGGTTTGAAATCGATTCGACCGAGGTGGACACCCCCGGCCCGGTGGAATCGCACATCAACCCCTACCTGACCACCAGCGAGCAGGCTCAGGCGCAAGGCGAAAGCTGCGCGAAGGACGAGGCGCAGAAGCCAGCGGCCGACGCGTCTTCACTCCCTCTCCCGCAGGCGGGAGAGGGCAGGGGTGAGGGTGCCCCCGCCGCCCAGCCGCTGCGCTTCGTC
Source organism: Hydrogenophaga intermedia (assembly GCA_945869245.1). Lineage (GTDB taxonomy): Bacteria > Pseudomonadota > Gammaproteobacteria > Burkholderiales > Burkholderiaceae_C > Hydrogenophaga > Hydrogenophaga intermedia_B. Next base: position 7,498 of record CAMBOY010000133.1, on the reverse strand, counting down.
CCCAACCCCAGCCTCAAACGCAAAGGCCCGCCGCGCGACCGCACCGTCATTCGCCTGCCGAGCTACGAACAAGTCAAAAGCGACGCGGTGCTCTACGCCCACGCCAACCGCATCCTGCACGTCGAGGCCAACCCCGGCAACGCGCGCGCACTGGTGCAAGCGCACGGCGTAGGCACAGGCGAAACCGACGCAGTCAAGCTGCGTATGGCGCGCGACGTGTGGATCAACCCGCCGCCCATTCCGCTGACCACGGCCGAGATGGACTATGTGTTTGACCTGCCCTACGCCCGCAGCCCGCACCCGGCCTATGCGGACGAACACGGCCGGCACGACGGCGCCACCAAAATCCCCGCGTGGGAAATGATCCGCTTCAGCGTGAACATCATGCGCGGCTGCTTCGGCGGCTGCACCTTCTGCTCCATCACCGAGCACGAAGGTCGCATCATCCAAAGCCGGTCTGAAGAATCCATCATCAAAGAGGTGGAAGACATCCGCGACAAGGTCGAGGGCTTCACCGGCGTCATCAGCGACCTGGGCGGCCCCACCGCCAATATGTACCGCCTGGGCTGCAAAAGCCCCGAAATCGAAGCCGCCTGCCGCAAGCCCAGCTGCGTCTACCCCGGCATCTGCTCCAACCTCACCACCAACCACGATCCGCTGATCCAGATCTACCGCCGCGCGCGGGCTTTGAAGGGCATTAAAAAGATTTTGATCGGCTCGGGCCTGCGCTACGACCTGGCCGTCAAGAGCCCGGAATACGTGAAAGAGCTGGTGCAGCACCATGTGGGCGGCTACCTCAAGATCGCGCCCGAGCACACTGAGGCCGGGCCGCTGTCCAAGATGATGAAGCCCGGCATTGGCAGCTACGACAAGTTCAAACAGATGTTTGAAAAGTACAGCGAAGAGGCCGGCAAAAAGCAGTTCCTGATTCCTTACTTCATCGCCGCCCACCCGGGCACCAGCGACGAAGACATGATGAATCTCGCGGTGTGGCTGAAGAAAAACGGCTTCCGCGCCGACCAGGTGCAGACCTTCTACCCCAGCCCCATGGCCACCGCCACGGCCATGTACCACAGCAATTTGAACCCGCTCAAAGGCATACACCGCGACGATCGGTCAGAGCGGGTGGACATTGTGCGCGGCGAGAAACGCCGCCGCCTGCACAAAGCCTTTTTGCGCTACCACGACCCCAACAACTGGCCGCTGCTGCGCGACGCGCTCAAGGCCATGGGCCGCGCCGATTTGATCGGCAACGGCAAACAGCACCTGATCCCCACCTTTCAGCCGCTCACCGACGGTGGCTACCAGAGCGCGCGCCGCAAAAACAGCACGCCGGCCAAAGCCAGCGAACGCGCCCAAGCGGTGGTCAAACCCGGCCAGCCCAAGCCCGGCCAATTGCTGACCCAGCACACCGGCTTGCCGCCGCGCGCGGGCACGGCGGGCAAAGTGGCGGCGCCCCGGCTGGCGCCCATCAAGCCCGGGTCGCCGGTGGGCAAGGGCAAGCGGCGGGGGTGAGTTGCCAAGCAAGGGCAGCCCGTGGTCGTGCTGCCACAGCGGTTCAGCTTGACCAGGCAGGTAGACTGCGATTCGCTACGCCGCCAGAAGAGGGCATTTTGGGATGTTGGCCAACTGCTCCTGTAATGCTTCCTTGGCCACTGCTGTGTCGTACGCAACCTGTCCACGAAGCCACCATCCATCGCTCAAGCCGAAGTAACGGCACAGACGCAGGTCTGTGTCGGCTGTCACGGCGCGCTTGCCTGAAACGATTTCGCCAATGCGCTGCGCAGGCACACCAATGTCCTTTGCGAGGCGATATTTCGTGAGGCCCAGCGGCTTAAGGAACTCTTCCTCTAGCATCTCACCAGGGGACACTGGCAGAACGGTTCTCATGGCTTTTCTTTCAGTGTTAGTCGACGATTTCAACGTTCGTGGCCCCATCTGCCGTCCAGATGAAACAGACACGCCACTGCTGGTTGATGCGGATGCTGTGTTGCCCCTGGCGGTCACCCTTAAGGGCTTCAAGGCTGTTACCGGGCGGTACCTTCAAATCGTCAAGAAGCGTTGACCAGTCCAACTGTGCAAGCTTGCGCAGGGCAGGACGTTCAATATTGACCCAGCGCTTGACCCGTTTGCCATCAAAAAGGGCCTGGGTGTCTTGGCACTGGAAACTTCGGATAGGCATGCGCGGCGATATTAACGCGTGACGTGTCTAGTGTCCAGTGTTGCTCGCCGAAGTAGAAACGACTGTGTGCTCTAGCCTAAGGTCCCCCAACGGATCAGGCCACTTCTCAACCAGAGTCGGGTCAAGCCCACGCTCACTGGCCACCACGGCAAGCCATTGGTCAAAGTTGCGGCGCTCGTGCACAAACTCAGCCATGCGTCCATTCCCGCAGCCGTTTGCGCGTGGCCATATTGCTGTAGCTGGTGGCAGGCCTCGCTGTGCGTGAAGCCAGCCGATCCGCCTTGCTGCGGCCGCCCTCAGTTCAGCACCACGTTGTTGGCCTTGGCCAGGTTGCGGTAGAACGCAATGCGGTCCTGAATTTCCTTGCGGTATTGGGCCGGCGTGATGTTCTCGGGCACGATGGCGCCGCGCTTGCGCCAGGTCTCCACCGTTTCCGGATTTCGCAGCACCGTGCGCATGGCCTCGTACAGCTGGTTGACGATCGGTTCGGGCGTTTTGGCCGGTGCGGCCAGTCCCGTCCACGACGTCACGTTCAGTTCGGGCAGCTTCAGCTCACCGAAGGTCGGCACGTCGGGCAGCAGCTCGGAGCGTTCGGGTGCGGCCACCACCAGCGCGCGCAGCTTGCCGTTTTGAATCATGCTCAGGTTGGACGTCAGGTTGTTCCAGGTCACCTGCACCTGCCCCGAAATCAGGTCGGTCAGCGCCGGGCCGGCACCCCGGTAGGGAATGTGGGTCATGAACAAGCCCAGCTTCGACTTCAGCAGCTCCATGCTCAGGTGCGCCACCGACCCATTGCCCGACGAGGCGTAGTTCAGCTTGCCGGGGTTGGCCTTGGCGTAGCGCACAAACTCGGCAAAGTTCTTCACTGGCAGCGACGGGTTGATCAGCACCACATTGGCCAGGCGCTCAATCAGCGTGATCGGCGCAAAGTCGTTCACCGCGTCGTAGGGCAGGTTGGGTGTCACGGCTGGGTTCACCACATGGGTGGTTTGGGATGTGACCACCAAGGTGTAGCCGTCCGGTGCGGCGCGCGCCACCTGCGACGAGCCCAGCGCGCCGCCAGCGCCGCCCTTGTTTTCAATCACCACGCTCTGGCCCAGCACCTTGCTCAGGCGTTCGGCAATGGCGCGGCCCGCGTTGTCCACCGCGCCGCCGGGCGGGAACGGCACCACCAGCGTGATGGGGCGGCTCGGGTAGCGAGCGCCCGCCGTCTGCGCCACGGCGGGCAGGGCCACAGCGGCGCCCAGCGCCCCCATGGTGCGAACAAATTGGCGGCGTTGAACCGGTGTGGTCATGTGTGGCTCCTGGGTGGGTGATCAATCAGTTGAGAGAGGCGGTCGCGCTGCGAATGTGCTCGGCCAAATCGGCCAACACGCCGCCAATGTCTTGGCGCACCTGTTCGGCGCGCGGCAGCGGTTCGCGGGTTTGTTCGTTCAGGTACATGGCGCGGTTCAGTTCGATCTGCAGGCTTTCGTGCCCGCGCTGGGGGTGGCCAAACTGCCGCAGCAAGTCTTGGCCCGAATACGGGTCGTTCACGCTCACCGTGTAGCCGCGCTGGCGAAAGGCGTGCGCCATGAAATCCACAAAAGCGCCGCTGCAGCTCACGCCATTGAGGTCGCCCAGCACCACGTCGGCCAAGGGCGCGCTTGCCACCCGGCCCAGGCGCTCGTAGGCGTTGCTGGGCATGGAATGCAAATTCAGGTGCCAGCGTGGCCCCGCCGCGCCCGCTGCCTCCAGCGCCTGCGCCAAAGCGTGGCGGTAGGGGCGCCAGCAGCGCTCAATGCGCTGCGCCACCTCACTGGCGGGCAGCCGCCGCGCATAAATCGGCTGTCGGCTGGTGGTCATGCTCGACACCAGACCGTTGCCCAGCGCCAGGCTGCGCGCCGTTGGCGTCACCTCGTCTGGCCAGCCGTCGGCCAGCATCGCCAAGTCGATATCGCCCAGGTGGCGGTTCACATCGATATAGCTGCGCGGAAACGTGGCGTACACCAGCGTGCCGCCCACTTGGGGCACCGCGTCCCACAACCATTGCACATGGGTGTCTTCGCTCTTGCGCAAATCGGCCAGATCCACCGAATAGCCGTAATCGGCCGGGTAATCGGTGCCGCTGTGCGGCGAGTCGCACACCAGCGCAATCGCTGGCGCCACGGGCGCCACCACATGAACCGGCAAATTGGGGGCGGGCGGGGTGTGCATGGGGCGGCGGCTTTCAGCGGTCAAACAATGGCCCTGAGCGTATGCACCCCGCCCAGCCCGGGCAAACGACAATTTGAGCGCCACTGATAACCTGATGTAATTGGCGCATGCGGTTCAAATCTCCGTCCTTGCCCGAGCTTCATGCCTTTTTGGCTGTGTGCCAGTTGGGCAGCTTTCGCAAGGCCGCCGAGCAGCTGTGCGTCACCCAAGCCGCCGTCAGCCGGTCCATTCAGCGCTTAGAGCAGCGCTTGGCGTGCACCCTGATCGACCGCTCGGCCACCCCGGTAGTGCCCACGGCGCGGGGGCTGGAGCTGCAGCGCCTGACCGAGCCCCATGTGCACGGCCTGGAAACCGCCATGGAGCGATTTGGGCAGCACGGCCAGCCGCGCACGCTGCGGGTGAGCGTGGCCCCCACGCTGGGCACCCGCTGGCTGGTGCCGCGCCTGCCGCAGTTTCGCGCCCTGCAGCCCGACATCACCATCGAACTGCGGCAGTTCCGGTACGACGAAAACTTCTCACGCGACGACGTGGACGTTTGGATTGAAATCAAACGCCCCGCCCGGGCCTGGCCGCGCGGCATCCGCGCCCGCTACCTGCTGGGGCAAGAGATCGTGCCGGCCTGCACCCCCGAACTGGCCGCCCGACTGCGCTCGCCACAAGACCTGCTGCACAGCACCTTGCTGCAGCACACCAACTACCCCGGCAACTGGCCGCTGTGGCTGACCGAAGCCGCCGGCGTGCAGACCCCGCCCCAGCCCGGGCCAGGCTTTGATTTGGGCAGCAACCTCATTGTGGCCGCCTGCGCGGGCATGGGCGTCACCGTGATCCAGCCCGCCTTGATCGAAGCCGAACTCGCCTCAGGCCAGCTGGTCTTGCCCTTCAAAACCAGCGCCGCCACCGGCCGTGGCTACTACCTGTGCACCCGCACCGCGCTCAGCGGCAGCGACGCTGTGGAGCTGTTGTCGCGCTGGCTGCTGGCAGAGGCCAAAGCCTCTGCCGCCCGGTACGCGTTTGCTTAGGGCGCCGGTGGGCAAGGGCAAGCGGCGAGGGTGAGCGGGCATGTGGCCCTTGCATCGGGTGTTTGTTGTCGGTTCGATAAAAGACTATATTTGGTCTTTCATTGTTGAGGGCCAGTCATGCGGTATTCGTCTCAAGTCAAACCCATCAGCTACCTCAAAGGCCACGCCGCCGAGGTGCTGACACAGCTCGCCGCGCAGCGCGAGCCGCTGGTGATCACACAAAACGGTGAAGCCAAAGCGGTGCTGCAGGACGTGGCCTCTTTCGAGGAAACACAGGAAACCCTGGCCTTGCTCAAGCTGCTGGCGCTGGGTCAACAAGATGTGGCTGCCGGCAGGGTCAAGCCCGTGGCCGACGTCGTGGCCCGCTTGCGCGCCAAACGCGCTGACGCCTGATGGCCGCCCCTGCGTTCGAGGTCTTGCTCACCCAAGGCGCCGAGCAAGACCTGGAATCGATCTGCGACTACATCTGTGCGTTCGACAGTGTGGCCAATGCCGACAGGGTGTTGGACGCGCTCATGGATGTGGTCAGCACCCTGTCGCGCTTTCCAGAGCGGGGCAGCTGCCCCAAAGAGCTGCTGGGTGTGGGCATCAGGGACTACCGACAGGTGTTTTTTAAACCGTACCGCGTCATTTACCGCGTCGCGCAACAGCAAGTCATCGTGTATGTGGTGGTGGACGGGCGGCGCGACATGCAAACGGTGCTGACGCGCCGGCTGCTGGGCGCGTGATGACCGCTAAGGCCTGCACGTCTGGTCAGCCGCAGGGCGATGAGGGTCAAGCCCGCGCTCACTGGCCACCACGGCAAGCAATTGGTCAAAGTCGCGGCGCTCGTGCAGAAATTTAGCCATGCGTCCACTCCCGCAGCCGTTTGCGCGTGGCCATGTTGCCGTAGCTGGCGGCGGCTTCTTGCAGCCGACCCAAGTCAAAAGAGTCCAGCTGGCGGCGAGCCTCGTTGAGCACCGCATCCCGGTTTTCGGCCAGCTCGTCCAAGTTGTTGAGCAGGTCAACGTAGAGGAATTCGCGAGACAGCTTTTTGGGGAAACGCGGCTTGACCCTGAAATCGAACTGTCGGTTGCCCAGGCGGAAAACACCGTGGCGCTTGTGGTTGTACACCAGCGTCTGGTTATAGAGCTGGGTGGTGCCCAAGCCCACAGCGTTGTAAGCCGAGGGTGAGAACACCAAGAAATCCTTGTCCCGCAGAAACCCTTTCACAAGCTCGTCGTCGGCCGGGGGCAGGGGGCCAAAGCGCGACCGCTTAGGCGCGTGGTAAAGCCCCTGAGCCAGCTTGTGCAGCTTGCCCGCAGCAAGCAACTCACGCACATGCCGGTCCACCGCATTGCTGAACTGGGCAAGGTCTTCGCGCCGGTAGACATGGCCGGCCTTGAGCATGTCCGCGAGCTGCGCTACGGCGCCCCGCAGGGGGGAAGTGAAGGGTGAAGCGCTTGCTGGCATGACAGATTTCTCATTGAAATTTCATGCATTTTATCGCTGTTGGCGAAAAGCTTGTTCTGCCCAGGACGTGGCGTCTTGTGGCTGCCGGCAGGGCGATGAGTCTGTTGGTGTGCCTCAAAAACCAGACGACAGGGCACAGTTGAGATTGGATAGCTTTTGGCGCAAAATGCGCCAAAAGGAGTGGATATGCCCCAAGACGCCAATTTCTCATCGGTCAAGCTGCCGGCCCACTTGGTGAGCCAGGCCCGCGCAGCGGCCGCGCCCATGCGCCGCTCGGTGGCCGGGCAAATTGAGTACTGGGCCACACTTGGCCGTATTGCCGAAGAAAGCGGCCTGACCGTGCACGAAGCCCGCGAAGCCATTGCCAGCTACGACGCCAAGCGCCAAGACGCGGCCACCGCGCCCGCCACGGCCGACCCGGTGGCGGCCATTGAAGCTGCCTTTCTGCAGGCTGAGACGCAGGGCACCCTGGCCCAGGCGGTGCGCAAAACGGTGCAGAGTGCGTATTTCAGCCCATCGTGGACGGCATTTCAGGCTGATGGTGGACGGGGTTTCAACGTAGTCGTGGACGGCGTTTCAGTCTGATCGTGGACGCTGTTTCAGCGCCATCGTGGACGAAGGGGGTTGCGCGCAGGTGATTTTTGACCGG
>CAMBOY010000132.1 GCA_945869245.1 Hydrogenophaga intermedia | reverse complement strand
TCCGCAACGAGTTCTTTGAGCTCATGCATCGAATCCGGCAGGGGCGAGCGCAGCACATCGACAAGCTCACACCAGAGTCTGGGAGCTACCTTGGTGCCAGGGTCAGGGCGGTCCAACGTGGGATCGGACGCCCCCCTCAGATGCTCCCTGTAGCTGAATGCCACTGCAAGCGCATAAGGGTTCCGGCAGAGAATTAGCTGCCGGTCTTTATCAGGTGATTCATTCCTGGTTATTGAATTTTCGGCAGTCCGCCTTCCGCGCACAAACCAAGTGATCCTGTCAGCCAGTCCACCAGATTCCACAACATCCGCGTTTGAGGCAAGTACACCTCGAAGAAAGCGATGTAGCTCCTCTGTGGTTTGGAAATCGCAGGCTTGACGCGCACTTGGTTCATCGGGAACGGCGGCGGCGAGCAACAGATTCTGGTGTCTGCGTATTTGGCGTTCATATATCGCCAAACGAAGGGCCTGAGGAACATAGTGACCAATCGTCGTACCGACGTTCTTATGTCCGAACGCACGGGCTGTAGCGACAAGATCGCCACCCGAACGGAGGTATTCAAGAACGCCCCCGCTCACCCGGAGCGCTTTGTAGGTCAGCGCCTTAGCCCACGGGTTAAGTTCAGGATGTCGTTCTACGAACGGCGTGATCCTGTTCTTGTTTGCTTTTTTTCCTATTGAACGGAACTGCGGATTAGCTCGCAGGCTGTTCCCCAGGGTTTTCTCCGACATCACGATCAGACGATAGTCAATGGAATGCATCCCTATCCAGAGCTTGCGTGCGTCATCAGTGCGACCTTCGGCTACCATCTGCTTTCGAACTGGAGAAGTCCACTCAAGAACGCGTTCCACAACCTGTTGGGCAAGGGGCGTCAGCAGAACTGACTTCTCAGATCCTGCGCGTGGCTTATCCACTGTCAGCCTAATACGGACTTGTCCATCGACTTCCGCCTTTGACAAAAGGACGTTCCTCCCGTCAGCGTCCTCAAGCTTTGCTCGCAACAGGGACGACACATTGAGTCTGGGGTGTTCGAGCATGAGCAGCACGATGCACGGCACTGCGGCGGTGCTGGTCATCACGCCCAGAAATGGCATGAGCCGACTCTTGCCGTACCATTCCAAGTACTTCCAGTGGAATCTGCCTTCATGCACTGTCTCCGTTTTCAATTTACCACCATCGGAAACGGTTCTGTCATAAGGCTTCGGAAGCCCTCTCATTTCCACATCGGCGATGCACAGAAGATTGCCCAGGAGGTTTGGGTGATTTCCGTCTTCGGCAAAGAAATGACAACCATTCGAGGGATCGATGTACTTGGTAGGGCGTCGTCTTCCGCTGCTTCGAACAAATGATTGGGCCAACTCGCCATAGCTCGTTTCTGCAATGAGCCGCCTGCCTTCCATACGGGAAACCTCCAGCTGTTCAAAATCGCGCATCGCACATGTGCGGACTGTGTTCATCGTCCGCTCAAGACGGGTCTGATACTCATTGAGGTAATCGGCGTCCGCGTGAGTTATCGAGACAGGCTCGAGCAGATCTTCATGGAATGCATCCGCCTCTCTATTGAATGATCTTGGCAGAAGTCGTTTGTCCACATCGCCATTGACTCCCTCCTGACGAGATAAACCAGTCACCTTACCAGGTGGCGCCCGAACGCTAGGCGCGCCAACCGAGATGAGTGGCAGCGCCGTCAGGCGTACCGCCTCTTCAATTCCATACAGAAAGCTTCGCCACTTGTTGAGTGTCGTGTTGAGACTCAGCCCCTCCGCTGCTTCGGCGACAAACAGTGTTCGCCGCAACGTATTGAGCTGGCTCAGCATGACATCTGGATCGATCGCTGAAGAGGGTGGATCCCAACCTTCCTGTTCACCGGTTGATCTCCACAACTGCAATACCCAGCGCGCGTTGTAGACCGGTGTGGGTGCGGCGTATCTCCGAGCCAAGCGACGTAGGCCTTCCGCCATCAAACGGGCTGTTTCATACCCAAGCCAATCCAACAGGAACGAAAAGTCGACGACAGTCTGACTATCCTTGTTCGCATCGTTGCGAACAAGGATGCGCAGCACATTTCTTTCAAGAAGTACGGCACTATTTCCCTGAAGACTATTTCCATGTGGGACGTGTTTGTTCATTACCTGTCATTCACTCTGAGCCAGTTCGTGAAGCGATATTTTCGAACAGATTTCTATTTCCCCAAAGTAGGATTACTCACAAAACTTCTTCATGAACCCCTGCCCCTGCGGCTATCTGGGCCACCCCACCCGCGCCTGCCGCTGCACACCCGATCAGGTGAGCCGCTACCAAGGCAAGCTCAGCGGCCCGCTGCTGGACCGCATCGACCTGCATGTGGAAGTGCCCGCCCTGCCCGGCGACGAGGTGCTGCGTGGCCAGGCCGGCGAGGCCAGCGCCGCCCTGCGCGAACGGGTGCAAGCCGCGCGCGAGCGCGCTGTAACCCGCCAAGGCTGTGCCAACCAAGCGCTGGCCGGGCGCGCGCTCGACAGCCATGTGGGCGCTGAGGCGAGTGCGCTGACCTTTCTGAACACCGCCGCCACCCGGCTGGGATGGAGCGCGCGCAGCACCCACCGCGCGCTGCGCGTGGCCCGCACCGTGGCCGATCTGGCAGGCAGCGCGGCGGTGCAGGTGGCGCATGTGGCCGAAGCGGTGCAATACCGGCGCGTGCTGCGCGGGGAATGAGCCCGCCGCGCTCTCACCAGCGCAGCGCGCGCGGGCCCAGCCAAGCGCCCAGCGCGGCCATCAGCGCCACCGCCAGCGTGTTCCACAAGGCCACAAAAGGCACCGCGAGTTCGGGGCAATACACCGCATAAGCCCAACTGCCGGTGGCACCCGACACCACACCAGCAAGCGCACCCGCCACCCGCAAGCGGGTCGGCGCCAGGCTGCGCAGGGCCAGCATGAGAAGCCCCAATACCGGCAACGACACGGCGGCGATGCTCAAGGTGCACGAGCCCCAGGTCTGGCCCATCCACAACATATTGCGTTGCTCGGCTTCGGCATGCCACAGCACCCCCAGGCCCAAGGCCCACACAGCGGCGGTCAAAGGCGCGGCCGACCACAACAGCGCGCCCGGGCGCCAGCCTGGCACCGCCAAGCGCCGCAGCACCGGCCCGCCCAGCAACAACAGCAGCAAGGGATAGCCCAGTTTGAGCCACATGCCCGGCTGCGCCAGCGCCAGCACCCCATCGGGCAGCACACCAAACACCAGCAGCACCGCCACCAGCGAGCACGCTGCGCCCACGAGCCACGCCAGGCCGAGCCGGTGTTGCGGTGTGGCGCGCGGCACCGCGGCGGCATCGCGCGCCAACACATCGATCCAATCCAGCGTGTTCATGGGCGGTCCTTGATCAAACGGCCCAGGGCCTGCAAGCCCCGGTGCACACCCACCTTGATGGCCGACTCCGACATGCCGGTGGCCTGCGCCACCTCGGCCACCGATTCCCCATGCAGCTTGGTGCGCTCAATGGGCACCCGCCAGCGCTCGGGCAAGGTCGCCAAGAGCTGCCGCAGATCGCGCTTGGCCTCGCGGGCTTCGCTGTCGTCCTCGGCAAACAGCAGCTCGTGCATGTCCAGCGGGTCGTTGTGGGGCACACGTGCGCCGTGCCCGCGGTACCAGTCGGCCAGCTTGTATTGCGCAATGCCTTGCACCCAGGCGGTCAACGGCAAGGCCGGGTCGTAGGTGTGGCGGCGGTTGTGCACCGCCAGCAAGGTGTCTTGGACCAAATCTTCTACCTCATCGGTGTCGCGGGTGAGCCGCCGGCGCAAAAACGCCCGCAGATGGCCGCTCAGTCCCAGCAAACACTGCCGATACGCGCGCTCGTCTCCGGTCAGTGCACGCAGCATCAAGGCTTTGAGCGCCTGTTCACGGGCCTGCCATGGCTGCAAGGGGTTGGTGTTCATGTGTGTGAAGGGCTATTCGTGCCCAAGCCCTTCGGGGTTACAGGACAAACAAAAAAAGGTTTGTCTTCGGTCGTAACCAAACCCTTTTTTCTTACGGATTAGCCCGTAACCGTCTGGTCTGTGTGCCAAGGCGGTTTGTGTTTCAACCCTTGTTTAGGACTTCACCATGAACGCCAACTCCCTCAAATCCACCACCGGCCTGGCGCTGACCGCCGCCTTGCTCGCCCTGTCGTCCACCGCTTTTGCCGCCGACAAGCCGGCTGGCTCCAGCGGCAAAGCCATTGGCGCCAAAGACAGCGTGCATTGCTACAACGTGCACAGCTGCAAAGGCATGAGCGACTGCAAAACCGCCGAGCACGCTTGCAAGGGCCAAAACAGCTGCAAGGGACACGGCTTCAAGATGCAGACCGCCGAGTCCTGCCTGAAGGCCGGCGGCACCATCGGCGACCTGTAAGCACACACAGCGCAGCGCCCATGAACACGCCCTCAGCCACCGCCGCACCGCGGTGCGACGACCAGACCGGTTTTGGGCTGGGCCTGCGCACCGCCCACTACGCCGACTTTTTGCGCGAACGCCAGCCGCTGGACTGGCTGGAGATCATCAGCGACAACTTTTTGGGCGAAGGCGGCAAACCGCTGGCGGTGCTCGACCGCATTCGCCAGGATTACCCCATGGCCATGCACGGCGTGGCCCTATCGATTGGTGGCACCGACCCGCTGGATCTGGCCTATCTGCAACAGATCAAAACCCTAGCCCGGCGCATTGAACCGCTGTGGGTGTCGGACCATTTGTGCTGGACCGGACACCACGAGCAACGGCTGCACGATCTCTATCCCCTGCCCTACACCGACGAGGCGGCCCGCCATGTGATCGCGCGCATTCGCCAGGCGCAAGACGTGTTGGGTCGGCGGCTGGTGATCGAAAACGTCTCGAGCTACATCGACTTTCTGGCCTCGGCGCAAGCCGAATGGGAGTTTTTGCACCATGTGGCGACCGAAGCCGATTGCCTGCTGCTGGTGGACATCAACAACATCTACGTCAGCAGCGTGAACCACGGCTTGGACGCATGGGCTTACCTGCAGGGCCTGCCGGCGCAGCGGGTGCAGCAAATCCACCTGGCGGGACACACCAACCACGGCGATCATTGGGTCGACACCCACGACCACCCGGTGTGTGAGGCGGTGTGGCGCCTGTACGCCCAGGCCTGCACGCTCTATGGCCCAGTGGCCACCATGATCGAGCGCGACGACCAGATTCCGGCCCTGCCGGTGCTGTTGGCCGAGCTGGAGGCCGCGCGCCGGGTGCGCGCCAGCGCTCCCGCCAGCCCACTGCCTGCGGCGCCGCTGAGCGCATCCACGCACCGGGCGCCGGCTCCAGCGACCAGCACCGTCTCGCTGCAGCAGACACAGCGCCGGCTCACGCGCAGCGTACTCAGCCGCAAAGGCATTCCCTCGGCGGCCCAACTGCTGGTCGACAAGGCCCCACTGGGCGCGGCGCAGCGCCTGGGCATCTACCACCACGCCTACCGCGCGCGGCTGACCGAGGCGCTGGCCGACACATTCGCCCGCACCGCGCTGTACGCGGGCGACGACAGTTTTGCGGTGTGGGCGCGCCGCTACGCTGAGCTGCACCCACCCAGCACGCGCTCACTCAACCGCTACGGCGACACGTTTGCCGCGTTCCTGCAACAGCGCTTTGCGCACAACCCCGAACTGTTTGAATTGGCCCGGCTCGACTGGGACTTGCGCAGCCGCTTTGACATGGCCGACACGCCCACGCTGGACAGTACCCGGGCGGCCGAGCTGCCCGCCGAGTGCTGGCTGCAAGCGCCCGACGTGTTGCACCCCACGGTGGTGCTGCGCACCATCCACACCAATGTGGTGGCCCTGTGGCAAGCACTGGACGCCAACACCGACGTGCCCCCAGCCGAGAACCTGCCCGAGCCGCTGGGACTGGTGGTGTGGCGACGCGACCAGCAACCGCACTTTCAGACCGTGCCCATGGCCCAATGGGATTTTTTGAGCCGCTTGGCCAACGGGCACAGCCTAATGCACGCCAGCGACACCATCGCCGCGCAGCACCCACTGGCGCCCGAGATGCTGGCGCAGTGGCTGCACTCGGCTTTTGCTCAAGGCTGGTTGCAAGACGCGGCGGTGCTCACACCCGCCACACCCGGTCGCTGAGTTCGTTGGGGTTGGCCGCGCCCTCGGGCAGGGCAAAGTGGGCCATCAGCGGGGCCGACACCTCCTCCAGCGCCTGCGTCAGGCCGGTTTCCACATCGCCTTGCTTCAAGGCCTGGCCCAGGCGCTGCACCAGCGCCTGCCAATGCGCGGCGTCGACGCGCTGGCTGAGCCCACGGTCGGCCACGATTTCGATGCGGCGCTCGGCCAGCAGCAGATAAATCAGCACGCCGTTGTTGGCTTCGGTGTCCCACACCCGCAGCTTGCCAAACCAGGCCAGAGCGCGCTGGCGCACCACCGCGTCCAGCGGCTCGGTGGCGCCGGCGCGCGCCAGGTAGCTGTTGGGCAGCGCGCCTTCCACACACACCACCAGCTCGCCGCTGTGGCGCGCTTCGCTGGCCGCGATGCGCTGGGCCAGCCGCTCGGCCATGTCGTCGGGCACCGCGCGGGTGGCGGCGTCATCGGGCGACCAGCGGTGGCGCCACCAGCGCGCCCAGCGGGTCCATCGGCTGTCGTGCGCCATGCCTCACCACCCCCCGGAGGCGCCACCGCCCCCAAAATTGCCGCCACCACCCGACGAAAAACCCCCACCGCCCGAGCCTCCCCAGCCGCCGCCCGAGCCGTGGCCCCAGCCACCCGAGCCGGGCCAATCGGCACCGCGCCCCCGGCGGCTGGCGCCGCGTCCGCGCCGCACCGCGTCGCTGGGCATCAGTTGCCAGAACACCGACATCACCAGCGCCAGCAGCCCGGCCATCAGGCCCAGCCACAGCAGCCCGGTCATGCTCCAGGCCAGCACACCGGCCGCGCCGCCGGCGGCCACCGCCCCCAGGCGGTTGCCCAGCATCTCGCGCAGCACCACCGACACCATGGGCACCGCCACAAAAAACAACACCGCCAGGTCCATCCAGTCCACGCCCGCCACCTGCGCGCGCGCTGGTGTGGCCTCGGGCAGGGGCAGCTCTTCGCCCGCAATGCGCGCCTGCAGATGCTCCAGCCCGGCACGGATGCCGCCGGCCACATCGCCAGCGCGAAACGCCGGCGAGATCACCTGGTCAATGATGCGTTTGGCCGCCAAATCGGGCACCGCCCCTTCGAGCGCCTTGGCCGGCGCAATGCGCAAGCGCCGGTCGTTGAGGGCCACCACCAGCAGCAGGCCGTCGCCCACCTCGCGGCGGCCGATCTTCCACGCGTCGCCCAGGCGCTGGGTGTAGTCCGCAATGTCCTCGGGCGCGGTGGTGGGCACCAGCAGCACCACGATCTGGGTGCCGCGCTGTTGCTCAAACGCGGCCAGCTGCTGCTCCAGCGCCGCCACATCGGCGGCGGCCAGCGTACCGGTCTGGTCCATCACCCGGGCGGTGAGCGCCGGCAGCGGCAGCGGCGCCTGCGCCCACACCGGCAGCAGCGCACACAACCACAGCGCCATCCCCAGCAGCGCGCTGGACCACAGCCCACGCGCGGTCACCGGCCGCGCCATCGCGGTGTTCACTTGCCGAAGTCCACCGTGGGCGGCGCGCTGATGGCCGCCTCATTGGCCACGGTGAAGTTGGCCTTGGGGTCGTACCCAAACACCTTGGCCGTCAGGTTGGTGGGAAAGCTGCGCGCCAACACGTTGTATTCCTGCACCGCACCGATGTAGCGGTTGCGCGCCACGGTGATGCGGTTCTCGGTGCCTTCGAGCTGCACCCGCAAATCGGCAAAGCCTTGGTTGGCCTTGAGGTTGGGGTACTGCTCGGACACCATCATGAGGCGCGACAGCGCGCTCGACAACTCACCCTGCATGTTCTGAAACTGCTGCAGCGCTTGCGGGTTGTTCAGCACCTCGGGCGTGATCTGAAAACTGGTGGCCTTGGACCGCGCCTCGATCACGCGGGTCAGCGTTTCTTGCTCAAAGTTGGCCTCGCCCTTGACCGTGGCGACGATGTTGGGCACCAGATCGGCGCGGCGCTGGTACTGGTTCAGCACCTCGGCCCAGGCTGAGGTGGTCTGCTCGTCCAGACGCTGGAAATCGTTGTAGCCGCAGCCCGTGAGGCTGAGCGCCAGGGCAGCGGTGGCCAGCGCGGTGGCGGCGCGGCGGGTGATGTGGGACATAAAAGGCCTCCGAAAAGATGTAATGCGAAAGCTTAAACGCAAAGGTCGTCCAGCGAGTCGGGCTTGTCCAAGACTTTCTTGTCTTCAGCCGCGAGGCGGCGGGGCGTGTCCTGAATTTTGTGTAAACGGGGCGGACATCAAATATCGGAGAGGCGATCTCCAAACTCGATGGTAAACCGGGTCAGTGCTGCCTTCCAATCATGAATGGGCATCGACCACTTCAGGCTGATGTTGCGTAAAGCCAGGAAG